>NZ_NFUX01000083.1:0-28288 GCF_002264385.1 Paenibacillus sp. VTT E-133280 | reverse complement strand
TATTTTCAGGGAGGTTTTCCCTAATTACTCCAAAAAAAAGAAGCTGCCCCATAAGTAGAGTAGCTTCACTACTTTTGAGACAGCCTCCTTTGAATTACATTAACTTTTTGCTCATCCGATAATTAACTAACAGAACCCCTCTTCGCTCTACACTTTGTTTCATCATAAGCTGGTATCCATGTCGTTCAAAAAAGGGCTTAGCTGTAATACTTGCTTCAGTATCCATTTCGTGAAGACCCAGTTCTCTCGCCTTCTGTTCAAGCTTGTGCAGGAGAGCAGAGGCTATGCCTTGGCTTTGGTAATCTTTATGGACATAAAGACGATCTAAGTGTCCTTCCACCGTCATATCCGAAAAACCAACGATACATTCGTTAATTTCAGCTACATAAGTAATGTTGTGACCTAATGAAGCACTCCAAGTCTTAAGCTTGTGTGCTCTTTCCTCATTAGGAGCCCAAGCGTCAAGCTGTTCCTGTGAATAGTGTCGTTTATTTACGGAATGAACCGTCGCATAGAACAATGAGATAAGCTGACTAATATCTGATTCTTGATAAACCCTAATTTCCACTATGAGTTCTCCTTGCTGTCATGGCTACAACCCCACTACATCTTTAAGCTCCAAAAGAGAACTAATCATATAGTTAGGCTTGAGGTCTTTAGGAATCTCTATATTTTGACGATTGTAATAGCAGAAGTCAATGTCAGAATTCACAGCACCATGGTAATCATCCTGTAAAGAATCACCAACGAACAGCACTTCATGATTGCTTAGCTGGAGATCTTTTAAAGACATTTCAAAAATCTGTTTATCAGGTTTTCGGATGCCCACTTCATCGGAGATCATAATGGATTTGAATATTTCATAAATCTTACCAGCTTGCAGTCTTTTTCTTTGTGCCTCACTGATCCCATTGGTGATGATTCCCAGCGCATATTTATCTTTAAAAGAGGTTAAGATCTGTTCCGCTCCTTCTTCAAAATAACAGGAATTGCAAAAATAATTCCAATAAGTATCTGACAGTTTACTGTGCAGAAGTTCTTCCTGTTTAAGCGTGTCTCTAAAAGAATATCTCAATACCTCTCCTATGGTCTTCACCTCACCACCACCCACAAAGTTCATCCAATGGCGAAAATTATGACCTGAGAACTCTCCATAAAATAAAGACCACGCATCAGTATCTTCTACAAAGAGATTATGATCGGTACAGGTTCTTTTCATTGCTTCAATTTCACAAGTACTATAATTTATTAAAGTATTATCTAGATCAAATATAATGGCTTTGTACATAATATCCTCCCCGAATAATGTTCTTATCTATCATAACATGAACATTAGCGTTTGGATAAAATTAACAAAGGGTTTCTCACAGCTCTGCGGTATTCATGAACTCCACCAGATTAATTTTTCGGCCTGTTTTAGCACTTTCCAGCGCTCCGAATACCATTGCCATACTATAACGATTATCTCGACAATTCGTCTCTGCAGGACGTTCCTCTGCTAGCGACAGGAACATTTCCTCCAGACAGCCGTGATGGAAGGTCTTGTTCATCGCAATCACTTCGCCATTTACACGTTCAACGTCGCGAATAAATTTATCGCTCTGGTCTCCTGTTGCGACTACTTCTGCATATGGCAAATCATGCCCATCCCAAATCGCAGTTCCTTTTTCCCCATTAATCCGCCAAGCTGCTTCCCATGAGGTAGAGGCGCCTTCCGCACACCAAGACCCCTGATAAGTAAATATGGAACCATCCGACATCTCAAAAATACATACTGCCGATGCATTTCCCTCATACCATGAACCAGGAGGATTAAATTCCTGACAGTAAACAGATACAGGATTCGCACCACTAATGAAACGGGCCTGATCAAAGGTATGAATCGCCATGTCCAGCAGCAGCGGACTTGCCATGACCTCACGGAAACCTCCGAAATGAGCGCCGAGGAAAAAGCTTGCACCGATAAATCCGGTTCTTCCAATCGTACCTGATTCGATGATTGTTCTTAAAGAACGAATACGAGGATCGTAACGGCGGTTCTGCATCACGGCATGAGCATTTCCGGTTCGCTCCGAGATCTCAACGATCTTATTACATTCCTCCATCGTCTCAGCTAAAGGTTTCTCACTAAACACATTACAACCCAGCTCTAATGCAGTGCTAGAAATATTAAAATGACTTCCTGGAACGGTTACATCAAAAACTAGATTTGCATCGGTCTCCTGGATCGCCAGTTTAATGTCAGTAAACGTCAGACAGGGAATTTCATGTTTCGCGGCCATCGCTTGAGCTGACTCCAGCCGTATATCTACAAGGGCAACAATTTGAATATCGGAACGTGATAAAGCGTATTCAATCCAGGCGTTAGCCATTCCTCCACAACCTGCAACCGCTACACGGTACTGTGCTGTCATCATTCTCCCCCTCAACGGTTAAAGTGGATTAGGTACAAAGCTACCACCCCGGCATTGTTTTAAATAGTTCAAAGCATGAACTTGTCCCATCATCTCCAGCTCATCCCGATAAACTGGATCATGCCAGCCTTCAATATCAATGGTGCCTTTATAACCTGCCTGACGCAAAATAGAAATGATATCCGTCCAGTTCGTATCTCCAAAGCCCGGAGTACGATGCCATACATAAGGCTTAGGGCCGTGGATTCCATACTCTTTTACGATATCCCATGCGATTGTGGCATCCTTGCCATGTACATGAAAGATCTTATCTGTCCATTTACGTAGCTGTGGTATCGGATCAATCAACTGCACCATCTGATGACATGGCTCCCATTCGAGTCCAATATTGTCAACAGGTACAGCGTTGAACATCTTCTCCCAAGATAATGGATTGTGAGCAATATTCCAGTCACCTGATTCCCAGTCTCCACCCATTGAACAGTTCTCAAAGGCGATTCTCAAACCGCGATCCGCTGCTCTTTTGGACAACTCTCCAAATACCTCAGTAAACTTCGGAATGGATTCATCAATGGACACCCCTGGCAACCTTCCCGTAAAACCTGATACCATATCCGTTCCGAACAAATGAGCATGATCAATCAGTCGCTCCCAGCTCGCTAGTACATCGGAATTATCACCCGTATTCGTCAATGGATTGCCGAAGATCCCAACGGTGGAGATCACGAAGTCATGTTCTGCTGCAAGCTCTTGCACACGCTTTCCAGTTTCCACAAGATCTGTTTCCCCTGTAGTTTGCCAGAAGGTTAAGCTAAAAGATTCAAATCCATGTCCTACAATTTGCGGGATCACTCTGACAGCATCTCCACCACCCACTAATGTTCCAATTCGCATTGTATCCTTCATCTTGTGACCACTCCAATATTGGTTTATAGTAAGTTCTATAATCCGAGTATAACCTGCTTTTGAGCTTAAAACTCTTATTATCTTGTGTTTATATAGTCGTATCTTGTGGGAGTTGAGTGAATTATGAGCTATCCCAATGATCTTAAAGAATACCCTCAATTAGAAGGAAGCAACTATCCGTTTCGATTGTTTTTTAATGAATGCAGATATGCAAAAGCCGGCCAGAACATTCTGTTTCTTCATTGGCATGAGCATTTCGAAATCATCATGATGCAGGAAGGCAGTGCCATCTTTCACATAGACAGTAAGCCGTACGAGCTACATCCCGGAGAGGTATTATTCGTTCCTTCTGGGGGATTACATGTTGGGTACAGTCTGCGGGAAGATCATGTTCGTTTTATATCCATCGTATTTCATCGTTCTTTATTTAAGGATTGGAAGCAAGATCCACAGCACGAGCAATTCGTAGCTCCCTATTTAGAGAACCGATATCAACTTCCGGTTAAACCTGCGGCGCTTGTTCCAACCTGCTCCACTTACTACTCCTTGCTGGACACCATCGTAGATGAAGTGTATCAGAAAAGTCCTGCTTTTCAATTAATCATCAAAAATCAACTGCATCTGCTTTTTGTTTTGCTTTCCCGTACCTTTTTGCCTGAGCAGGCTGCTAGTAACACGAATGAACGTCATTCCTTCAACCGTGAGCGTTTCAAGCCACTGCTGGAGTACATGGAGAACCACTTTGATGAGAAAATGACCATTGAGAGCGCCGCCAAATCTGTAAATCTAAATCCGTATCATTTCTGCAAAACCTTTAAGAAGCTAACGGGTCGGACCTTCATCGATTATGTCAATCTGTGCCGAGTAAATGAAGCGGAACGGCTGCTACTAGAGACCGATTTCACAGTGACGGAGATTGCTGGAAAAGTGGGCTGCGATAATCCTAATTATTTTACCAAGCTGTTTAAGCAATATAAAGGGATTACCCCTTCAGGGGTTCGAAAATAGGAGATTCGGTCTCTATACACGAAAAATAGCACCGTTTGCCCTACCAAACGGTGCTGGCTATAGGATTATTCCGTAGCAGCAAGTTCCATCCGCCGCACACTTGCTTGCGCAGGAAAGGATTCAGCCACCATACCAGTACTCCATAGCTTAATCTGCTGCCCTACTTTCAAATCCTTAAAATGGAGCGATTCCCCAGCTTCATTGAACATTTCAGATTTCTCATTAAATGAGAACCAGTAAGAGGGCTCTTCGTTTCCAGGCTCCAGAATCAGAATCCGCTTCGCCTGTTTGGTATCGATATCTACGATTTGACCTATTACATGTGGTTCGCCTATCTCTGAAATGTCGTAAGTCAACATATCGGAAGCGAGCCATTTTTCTATCTCATGTATGGCTGTTTCAGCATAATCAGACGGTATTGTAATCGTTACTTTATTACCAATCGTATCCACACTGGAACCGTATAGATTAAGCTTCTGGTAGAGTTCTTGTTTATGCAAAAGCTCCTGTGCAGCTAATAACTCTTGCATCGAATATTTAACATCATGGAGCTCATAAGTACCTGCCGCGAAAGTCTGAGCAAACCGCTGCTCAATCTGCGAGTTCAAACCCACTATATTGATATGAACCTTATTATCCTGTAGATAGATATCTCCGTTAGGAATCTTCTGAGCAGATAGGAAAGCTTTAACCGCTTCAGGATCTTCTATTCCATCGCTCGCAGTACCCAAGATATCTGGAGTTGCAGTAATTGCAGCAGTTGGAGCCGGCTCCTTGTTCGATTGTTGATCTTCTGAACAACTACTTATGAACAGGATAGCAGCAGAAATCCATATCCAGCCGCTAATCTTGATCCGCATCCTTTTCACTCCCTCACTCTTTATTTTCTCAAACGGAGATTGGAAGTGATAGGTTGCAGTAATAGAATGATTTCTCTAATCCAGTGTATAAGGAGCGAGCCCAATCGGAAGCGCTTCAGGACGAGTGCAGGTACTCTCCATTTCGTAGAATGAATGACCATCTGAAGAATCATGGAACGCCCACATCGCTTCTAGTACATGATAAGCCAATTCTCCACTAGCGCGGTGCTGTCTTCCCGTCCGAATGGCATAAGCCATATCCGCTGGACCAATTCCACGAGTATTTTGATCATATCCAGATAACAGTGGTTGCTCCGTCCATTCATTCTCACCCATAAGCCGGTATTTCACCGGACCTCCAAAATTATTAGGATCCGGCACTTGAATCGTTCCAAGTGTTCCATAGATTTCTATATGCGGCAGGTTACTTCCGCCAAAGATATCAAAGCTAGTAATCAGCGTTGCTATGGCTCCATTCTCAAATCTTAATGTTCCGGCTACATGGGTCGGTATTTGCACAGGAATTTTATTCCCCAATTTCTTCTCACTTGTAATCGTGCGTTCTTCCAGCGCTTTTCCAGTCATTCCGCTAACCGTACGAATAGGTCCGAGCAACTGCACCAATGCTGTCAAATAGTACGGCCCCATATCGAACATGGGTCCTCCACCTGCGGCATAATAAAATTCAGGATCTGGATGCCAATGCTCATGTCCACGGCCCATCATAAAGGATGTAGCTGCAACAGGTTCGCCAATTACGCCCTCCTCGATCAGCTTCAATACGGTCTGAATGCCCGATCCGAAGAAGGTTTCCGGTGCGCTGCCCACAAGCACGCCTTGTTCACGAGCAGCAGACAGAACTTGACGTCCTTCTTCTCTCGTCACAGCCAGCGGCTTCTCAACGTACACATGTTTACCCGCTTCAATGGCTTTCAGGCATACCTCCGCATGAACAGCTGGAATCGTCAGGTTAATTACAATCTCTATCTCCGGATCATTCAGTAACTGCTCTGTGGTATAAACGTTAGGAATATTGTATTGATCCGCTTGTTCCTGTGCTCTAGCCAAATCTAAATCAGCACACGCAACTAGATCCAAGATCTCGAACTTTTGACAATTCTCCATATAGATACTACTGATTTTACCGCAGCCAATAATTCCGACTTTGACTTTATCCATTCGTTGATCGCTCCCACTGTTTATTGACTGTCTGCCATTCCGCTATAGCTGGTACTTACCGTTGAAAGATTGGATTGTGTAAGGGCTTTGCCTTCAGCCGCCCATAGCAGTCCTCTACGCATCATTTCCTTTACCTGTTGCATAGCTACAATATCCGCATGATGACCAAGAGAATTATAATAAACTCTGCCGAGCCCCCAACGTTTTGTCCAAGCTACCGGCATATCTACAGCTTTATTGTACGAATGAGGACCTTCTATAACTGGGAAACGAGTCGTTGCTAGTATTTCTACAGCTGGATCTACATGGAGATAATATTGCTCCGAACACACGCTGAAATCTTCTAATCCTTCTACCAATGGACTTGAGCTTTGACGAATCTCGACAGTATAGTTCACACCGTCATTGCCAGGATGAGCTACCCATTGCCCTCCCGTCATAAACTGCCAATCTACATTATTTCGGAAAGAATCACACATCCCACCATGGCAACCTGCAAGCCCTGTCCCTTGCTGCACAGCAGCCGAGACATTGTCCACCAGCTTCTGATCGATTGTACCCATCGTCCATACCGGAACGATCAAATCTAATCCAAGAAGCTTATCCGCATCGGCAAAAGCCTCAAGCGTGTTCGATACCTCCACTTCAAACTGTTCCTCTTGCAATACCTTAGCGAAGATATCAGCGACCTGTTCAGGCTCATGACCCTCCCAACCGCCCCATACAATCAATGCTTTTCTCATCTTCAGCACGCCTCCTTATGATAAATTACATCTCAGATAAATCGACCCAGCGGCGCTCATCAATAGAGCGTTCTACAGCTTCCAGCACAGCTTGACATTTCACCCCATCATGGAAATTAGGGACAGGCTGACGTCCTTCTTCAATCGCGTTGGAAAGCTCCAACATCTCGTGAATAAAGGTATGTTCAAACCCAATCGTATGACCCGGCGGCCACCAAGCCTCTGCATATTCATGCGCAGGATCTGTAGCCAGCACGCGCCGAAAACCCTGTACATCCTCAGCGTCTGAAGTCAAATAGACTTCTAATTCATTCATCCGCTCGAAGTCGAATTTCACACTGCCAAGACTTCCGTTGATTTCAAAGGAATTGGTAGAGCGATGACCTGCTGCGAATCTGGTTGCTTCAAAGCTACCCATGGCACCGTTTTCAAAACGGGCTAAAAACAATGTGGCATCGTCAACGGTAACCTTACCCTTTGGGGCATCCTTATCACCTTTGGCGCTTAATCCGGTCATTTCAGCGGCGAGTGGGCGCTCTTTTATAAAGGTCTCACTCATGCCGATTACTTCCTTCACGTCACCCACTAAGAAATGTGCCAAATCAATTAAATGCGCACCTAGATCTCCATGTGACCCTGAACCTGCAATCTCCTTCTGCAATCTCCAAACTAACGGGAATTCCGGATCTATAATCCAATCTTGCAGAAACCAAGCCCGAAAATGATAGATCTCCCCCAGCCTCCCGCTCTCTACAAGCTTCTTAGCCAGTCTAACCGCAGGTGAAAAGCGATAATTAAAACCAACCATATGTGTAACCCCTGCATCTTCAGCGGCTTGCAGCATCTCACGGGAATCCGCCAAGGTCAACGCGAGTGGTTTTTCACAAAAAATATGTTTACCAGCTTTGGCTGCTGCCAGAGCAATCTCCTTATGTGCGTTACTTGGAGCATTTATATCAATAAGATCGACATCCTTACGGGCGATCAATTCCTTCCAATCCGTTACACAATCCGCCCAACCTAACTGAGCGGCAGCTTCCTCAAGCGCTTCAGGATTCCGTCCACAAATCACAGACATTTCAGGTTTAAGCGCTTTCGGGAAAAACATTGGCAAACTGCGATAAGCATTACTATGCGCTTTACCCATAAATTTGTAACCGATCATTCCAATGCGAAGCTGTTTCATCTTATTCCTCCTTAGGATTCATAATTATGGATGAAGCTCGAATAACTAGTTCTGTCGGTAGTTTAATCTGGATGACTTGGGAGGATGATGAGGTTTCTGAGAGGCTATTCCCCAGCAATTCTAATACCTTAGCCACAGCGATTTCACCTAGCTCATAAAAGGGAACTCGCACACTGCTTAAGGCTGGTGTAGTTAGCTCAGCGGCATCTGAATCATCATACCCCACAATAGCTGGAATATGATCCCTTGGGATACCTAGCGCCTGCAAGCCTTGCTGCAATCCAATGGCCATTCGGTCATTGGCGGCAACAATAGCATCAATCTCATTCAGCAGAGGCAACATCTCCTTAGCAGCCATAACACCGCTTTTACGACTGAAATTGCCTTCGAATAAAAGCGATTCATCCAACGGAAGGTTAGACTCCTCCAAAGCGCGTGCATAACCCGTTAAACGATCTCGGCTGTTCGAATAAGATGCTGGCCCGTTTAGAAAGGCAATTCTTGTAAAGCCCTGATCCAGTAAGTGCCTGACCGCTTGCCAGCTTCCTTCGACATGATCAGCATCCACCTCGTGAAAAGCTTCTTCTTCAAAATGCTGATTAATCAGGCAAAATGGATAACCTTCCTCTTTTAAACGACGAAGTGAATCCAGCTCACCAGGCTCTTCTTTGGCACCGAGTACAATGCAAGCATCGATCTTCCGCATCTTAAACAAACCGCAATAATCCATGGGCTCCTCGGCATTTCGAAAGAGCATTAGCAGATCATAACCCTCTTCTCGCGCCTTACTCCCAATTCCACTTAATATTTCAGAAAAATAATAAGTGGAGAACAAGCGTGCATTTGGCAAATAAGGCATTACTACACCAAGGTGCCCGCTTCTTCTACGAGCAAAGCTCTGCGCGAGTGAACTAGGGGTATATCCCAGCTTGAGCGCAGCTGCCAACACACGTTCCTTCGTTTCTTCCTTGAGCGGACCTACGTTGTTTAACACACGAGAGACTGTGGCTTCTGAGACTCCGGCAAGCTCGGCAACCTCTTTACGGCTGGCGATAGAAATCCCTCCTACGAAAGCGTATTCATTTAGATGTACGCGCGTACATTCTCTCATGAACCATGCCCTTCGTCAACCCTATTTTTGGATATTTATTAATAATAAATCCCCTGAATCGAATCAGGGGATTGAGAGCATTTGAATTGGATTACTAACTATTCAGGGATTCCCCATTAACCACGCTTGCACATGCTTTAGGAATTTTCTAGTAGCAGGGGAAGCGTATTTCATGGAGTGTACAGCGATCCCAAGCGATCTAAAACTTCGTTCCTCCAATTCTAGCATGGTTACGTTATAATTTTGACGGGTTAAAACAAGCTCTGGCAAAATACTAATCCCAAGCCCCTTCTCCACCATTGCCATAATGGCATAGTCATCACCCGCTGAAAACTTAATATTCGGTTTGATGCCTGCCTTATCCAGCACACGTCTGACATCATAATCTGAACCTGCCTTCGGGATGATGAAATCCTCCTTCGCAATTTGGGATAATGACAGAAACGGCTCTGCGCTAAGCGGGTTATCTTTGGAAACGATACCTAACATCCGGTCCTTTTTTAAGGGAATCACTTCGAACTTCTCACGGGTAGGCAGAGAAATAAAACCACAGTCAACAACTCCGGCCTCAATCCATTGTTCTACCTCTAAGTAACCCCCCTCCATTAACCTAATTTCTATATAGGGGTATTCACTGCGGAATTGCTTAATCATCCCTGGCAGCCAATGTACGGATACACTGGTAAACGTCCCAATGGTAATGGTACCGACCTCTAGCCCATGAATATCCGCTACTTCCTGCTTCAATTGTTCATTCCACTTTAGAATTTCACGGATCGGCTGCAGTACTTGCTCACCGTTGACCGTTAATTTAACCCCAGATCTATTTCTAATTAATAACGTGAAGCCAAACTCCATCTCCAAGCTGCTAATCGTGTGGCTAATCCCAGATTGCGTAAAGCCCAGCACATCTGCTGCTTTGGTTAGGCTCCCCAGCTCCACAACTTTTAGAAAAATCTCATACTTATTAATGCTCAACCTCTATCCCTCACCTTTATAAGTTGCATAAGTTTTACTCATGTATCCTATGATAAACATTCAGTTACCTTATGTATAGAGCCGTATTATAATATGTTGAGTTGATGATAAAGAAGGATGATGACGAGATGAAACCGCTCAAAGCTGAGCTGCTGCTGTTAGTTGTAACATTATTTTGGGGCTCCTCCTACATATTTATGAAAATGGGTTTAGGTACATTAGGCGAATTCAATCTGATTGCACTCCGCTTCGGACTTGCTTTTATATTAGCCACAGTGATCTTCCACAAACGATTAAGACAAGTAGACATCAAAACAATAAAATATGGTGCTCTACTCGGATTCTTACTCCTCGGCGTGTTCACATGCATAACCTTCGGACTGAAGACTACAACAACCTCCAACGCTGGATTTTTAGTTGCCTTGACGGTCATTTTTGTACCGATATTAGATCGAGTTATTTTCAAAAAGAGAATCGCATCTGCGCAGGTTTTCGGCTCCATACTCGCTATAGCTGGAATTGGACTCCTTACCTTAAACGCAACCCTATCGATTGGGCCAGGTGACTTCCTTTGTATTCTTTCGGCGGTATTCTATGCGGTACAGATCTTATTTACAGGCAAGGCTGTAAAAGAGTGTGATTCTCTGAATATTGGAATCTTACAGTTGGGTTTTGCCGGAGGCTTTGCTTTAGTGTTATCTGCACTGTTCGAGACACCTTCGCTTCCTTCGACTTTACCGGCATGGATTGCGATCCTCGCACTTGGGATTCTCTGTAGTGCCTGTGGCTTCATCCTGCAACCCATTGCTCAAAAATATACTTCCCCATCACGCACCGGACTGATCTTCTCCCTTGAGCCGGTATTCGCCGCACTGTTCGGCTATTGGTTCGCCGCTGAAAAGCTATCGATGCAAGGATATGCTGGTGCAGCCCTTGTACTACTGGGGATTGTGGCCTCTGAGCTATTGGGTAAATTGTCTCTAACCCCAGCGTTGGTTCAGAAGAAACCAGAACATCTATAGATAGATTCTCTAATACAAAAAAGGCGTCGTCAGCTAGGCAAGCTGAACGACGCCTTTTTATCATCTAATCTTATGAATTAATGCCCCATCATCATTGCTGCATCCGCCTTCTGGCCTTCTTCGGAGGAGGAATCACTCGAAGAAAGCTTAGGCTTGCGCAGAATAATCGACATCAATACTCCGACTACAGCAATACAGCCAGACAGGAAGAATACATCATCGAAGCCTAGAACTGCAGCTGTCAAAGGATTGCTCCCTGCTTCCAAAGCACCCATATGCACAGTGATTTGACTGGTCAGATAACCCGTCAAGCCTGCTACAGCAAAGGCCACAACCACCTGCTGTGCCGCTGCGGTAAGCGATGTAACACGGCTCACTAATTCACGCGGTGCTGCATTCAGAACATGTGTATTGAGTGGCATCATCGCTATACCCATTCCAAATCCTAATAAACCAAGATACGTCATAATTAAGTTTAGACTAGTATTTATCGTAATTCCTGACAGTAGGAATAAGGTAACCGTAATAATGCTCAGACCCACAAAAGCCAGCGGTCGTGCCCCTATCTTATCAAACAGTTTGCCGCCAAGCGGCATGCCGATTACACATGCTAAAGCTTGTGGAAGCAGTATTAATCCCGTTTCTAGTGGTGTATACGCCCGAATCTGCTGTAAGTATAGCGGCACGAACAGCATGGAACCAAACAATGCGGCCTGCATGACCCAAGTTAAAATAATGCCGCGGGTGAAATCTGAGGAGCGAAACACGCGCAGATCCAGCAAAGGCTGTTTATGCCGCAGTTCAACGATTATAAATAGAATTAGTGCAACGCCCCCAACAGATAATCCGAGGATTGCCGGAGTCGATGACCAACTATTCGCTCCACCTTCATTTACTCCATAAGCTAGCATAGAAAACGCAATCGGTGCCAGTATTATGCCTAATATGTCGAGGTTGCCTTTCCCAATCTTCTCCGTCCTAGGTAGGTACTTAACGCCAAGAATAATACCAACAATCCCAATCGGCACGTTGATCAGGAAGATCCAATGCCAGCTAACGTATTCAACAAGCCATCCGGACAAAATTGGGCCAAGGGCAGGAGCAAGCAGCATGGGAATCCCTAACATCCCCATAATCGACCCTCTTCGTTCTGCTGGAGCTAACTTAAACACCATAGCCATCCCAATAGGAGCTACCATCCCCCCACCAAGTCCTTGGATCACACGAAAAATAACAAGCTGCGAAGAAGTTTGAGCAACGGAACATAACATGGAGCCAAGAATGAACAACGTGAGCGTCACCAGAAACACTTGTTTAGAACCGAAGCGATCCGTCATCCAGCCTGCGAGCGGTATTACAGCCGCTAAAGCTAATGTGTACCCTGTAATCGCCCACTGAATCGTTTGGAGATCGGAACCGAAGTAGTCCACGAGCTTGGGAACTGCTACATTAACCACCGTACCATCCAGAATAACCATTATCATACCGACGATAATTGCAAGAAGCGGGGGGATGATAGCTCTTAGCGAGAATGGTTGTTCTTCTGTTTGGCTACTCCCAGTTATTGATTTTGTCATCCAGTGCTCCACTCTTTTCTCTAATTTAGTTAAATGCTTTAACGATTATTTCAAATTTTAATTTACCTTCGATGAAGGCGAAAGTCAACAAATAAAACCCTTTTTTACAATAAAAATACATTGTATTTACGTTCCTCTCAGAATGTTAATCCAATCAAAAAAGACTATGCATGGTCCCCTTAAGAAATTTCCTTAAGGAACGTACGCATAGCCTGTTGTGCCTGAAACGGTATCATTAATATTCTTTCACTAAATGGAAGGAAGGTTTCCCTTTAATTCAATAATCTTACCAGACTTATTAAGAACAAACTCCAGAGAGGCTTCAGTCACAGCAAAGCCAAGTACACATTGTATGGACACTTGATCTTCTTTTTGACTACTTTCCGTAGACTTTATGCCATGATATGTACCTGCTCGTGCCGTAAATTCAGCCCAATATTTCTGTAAACCCGGGACGGAAAGCGAACGCTTCATTTCATCACTAAAGAATCGATTCTCTAATTCTTGAAATTGTCCAGTGCTTAGCAATCCAGCGATCACGCTTGCTGTAACCTCAGGCGCATAAACTTCCACTAGATTAGCGTCAGCATTATAGGAGGTAACTAGTCCTATGCTAGTGAAAAAAGAGAGGGGAACATATAAGTGTTCCTTCTTAAACACAACATTATCCTTAAATTCTCTTTTCTCTTTATCATTAATGGTAATATGGTCGTCTCCTACCTTATACTCAATCTTTTGTTTGACTCCAGTTAAGGTAATGGTGTCCGTGCTTTTTTGATAAGTGGTTTGATATTTCAAGACGCTTGTTGCTTCTCGAAGGGGAATCATTACCGTAGAACCGTTAGGATAGGCTGAATATTGATCTGCTTTTAGAACCTGACCGTTCAAAACTACCTTTACTTCACTTACATCTGCCCAAGCTGTAGAATAGGTAGTTCCTCCAAATCCGTTTACCAATAACAGTACACTTAGCACTACAACAACCGCGATTTTGTTCATCCGTTCGAAACCTCCCTTTTTTTGACTATTAGTATTATGTGCGTTTCCAGCATCTGCTAATCCTAATGGTAGTCAAGCTCAACAAAAAAAGTGAATCGGTTCTTACATGGACATTCAAGTTCTAGGTTATTCCACTTTGAAGTCAAAGTATTGTTTAGGATAAGGTTCCTTCGTCAATGTAAAATGCCACCATTCCTTGCTGTAAGGTTTAAATCCCTGTTGTACCATTGCCTCTTTGAGGATCGCGCGATTTGCTTTCTGAGTCTTGTTGATTAAGGGTGTATCATAATAGGAGATGTCTCCGAAAAAATCAAACGGGCTGCCCATATCTACTTCGGCTCCCGTTTCTTTATTTACGATCGTTAAATCGATGGTGCTACCTCTGGAATGGCCTGATTTTTTAGCAATAAAACCAAGTTTAAATAGATTACGTTTATCCAGTCGCGGATAATATTGCTGTTTCATCTTAGTATCTGCGGCATTCTGCGACCATCTTACAAAATGATTCACCGCCGTCTGCGGGCGATAAGCATCATAGATTTTAAGAATATAACCTTTGTTCGCTAAATCCTCACTAACCGCTTTTAAAGCCGTTGCCGCTGTCCCCGAGAATATTGCTAAAGGCGCCTTATAACCATCCATCCGCTTCCCAACAAAATTGTTGTCCCCGTAGTAACGAATCTCATATTGTGCCGTAGGAATCACTTCATCCAAATAGACAAAACCTTGCGGTAAATGATTTTTCTTCGCAAGTTGCATCTGCTGCAGCACGGAGTCCGTTGAAGAACCGACATAAGCGGCTTCTGCACTACCCATAAACATACTGTTTGTCCACAACGACAGCACAACTGCGAAAACTGCGATTCTTGTTCTTCTTGATCCTATTCTCAATTAATCCAGCCTCTTCTCAGATGTTGTCTTGTCTTCACATACTCTAATAATTACGAGTTTACGGTTTCAACTAGAAATTTTTCTATTACTGGAGTGAATTTATTATTCGTGGAATTAAGTAATTGTAGTAGCTTTTCTAAAATCGAAAGAATTCTAGTATCAACCTTGCTATTTTTTAGTGCATTTTCATACGCCTTTTTTACTTCTGGCTTGATAACTTGCTCATCATAGTCGTATGCAGGTGTATTACTTGTTCCATATAATAAGCGAGACGTTGCAATAAGAAGTTCTTTTTGAAGAGCGGTTGAACGGTTAGAAGCAGGATATTTCGTCACAAAATCCTCTATTGCAAGCGCTCTACTCGTTAACTCGGTCCAACTGATTACTATCGCTGCATCAGATACACTCGGTTGATTAGATTCGGTGGCCATGATGTCAATATAAGCTGCGATGTCCTTCGTAACAGAAGGCTTAAAGATCTTAAATCCCTCATAATGCATCACCGGATAGTACATGCCCTCACTGGTCTCCAGCTTATATCCCTTATCTCGGCCTTCAATTAACACATTGCGTACGTTGGAATCTTTGATCGTATTAAGAAGTGCGGTATAGGTTAGATTTTTGTTTTTGGAAAAAGCACTATTTATCTCTTTCTGCATCTTGTCCGGAAAAACCTTTTCTGAGTATACAATTAAATGCGCCTTCTGTGCATTCTCGAGCTGAAGTGTCATCTGAGTCGCTGTCCAGGTATCCACTTCTTTGATATGGTTAATTAAATAATTACGTGCGTTAGCAAGAGATGTCGGCTTCTGTACATACTGCTGAAATTGATTATAAACGCCTGCAGATTCCGTTGCCGTGGCGGCAAGTACTGGCTCTATGCCCCAAGTACTTAATCCCGTCACTGAACCAATAGTTATAGCAATACTTAATAAGCTTGCTTTTTTCCAGTTCAATCCATGACCTCCTTTTGCCATATGTGTAATTGTACTTAATATATGGACATACGGGAAGATCCTGAATCTAACCTAGTACTGTATTCTCTTGGACGCCTCCAATATCCTTCCTGCGATAAATGCCCATCAAAAGTCCAATGGCAGCATATTCAAACCACACATGACTCCCATAGCTGAGGAACGGAAATGGAATTGATGTCAGCATCATTCCCCCGCTCAAAACAGCAAGACCGTAGGCAAATCTTATCGCAAGAAAAAATGCTAAGCCAACAACAAGTGCTTGTCCGTAAGGTTCACGAATCGCTCGTATCGTTGAAAGCAGCTTAATCAAAAGCCAGGTTATAACAGCTGCCAGAAGCAATCCACCCGCCCAACCAAAGCAATGGATCAGATAGACTGGCAACATATCAGAGTAGACATACGGCAGCTTTTGTTCTACTGATCCGAACCCGTGACCCCACCACCCTGCTGAACTTAAAACTTCACGCATGACTTGATAAATATACCCATAACCTTCCGGATCTAAAGATGGGTTTATAGCATTTATGAATCTAGCCAGCAAGTAGTCACTTTTAATAATAAAAATCAGTCCAATTATCAAAAAGAACCCTAACAACACGACACTCTTTAACCAATCGCGAATAATCCATAAATACAATACGATTGAATAGGCAAGATACATCACTAACTCTGGAAGAGCATTTAAAGAGAGGAGAAACAAAGCGGGTAGTAACAGAATACCTACTTCGAACAACCCACTTCGCAAAGTTTTCTTGTTAGCTGCTTCCCTACGATTTACTAGAATCCCTGTTAGAGCGACAATCAGCATAAAAGGACGATAGGATGTCATATCAGGTAAAATCAAGAAAATCCTAGGACCAGAGTTCATGCCATTAACTTGAGTCCCCCAAAATATGCTCACTAAAATACCTATTAAGGAAGTACCATATAACACCCAAGAAAGTCCCTTTAATCTTCTGAAATCAATGAAGTACAATCCAAACATTAGAACAATTCCAATAAGTATATTAATCGACTGCCGTCTAAGCGCATTATCTAAAAAAGAACCTTTAACAATATCACTATAGCCAGCATCCACAGAGCCCATTCCGATCAAACTAATCGCGGACAACAAAGCTATAACGCCAAACAATCCCCAAGGAACTCGTGGTTTATGTATTTGATGAAGTTCCCTCCCTAACGTTTGCGGATTTCCCATTTGTGCAATTGCCCAAGCTATTGCTTCATCTCTAGGCATGCCAGTCGCTTCTTTTTCACAGATTAATTCTTCCAGATGATTAGCTAATTCTAGACGTATCTCGGGGTGAGTTTTTTTCGCTTTAATCTCTGCACATACTTTATCCAAAAATTGCTGCTGCCTCTCTTTCATCATATACCACCCTCTCCCAGAACAGAGTCAACTGCCCCTTTAAACAAAACCCATTCCGCCCTTTTCTCCTTGAGCTTCTCTTTACCTTCATCCAGAATTCTATAATACTTACGCTTCCTTCCGTCTACCTCCATCCAATAAGCTTCCACCCAACGTTCGCTTTCCATCGCATGCAGAATCGGATACAAGGTTCCTTCTTTCAAAGCAAAAACACCCTCTGATCTCAGCTCCAGCTCTTTGATCAGCTCATAACCATATAATGGCTTCTCCAGTAAAAGAGTCAGAATCAACGTGCCTGTACTGCCCTTCAGCATTTCTTTACTTACTTTCAACGGTCTACACCTCCTGATCTCTAAACTCCATTGACTACATCTGATTATCACGAATATTATTTAGCCTGTTATACCTAGGACAACTATACATCGTAAATCTATGTATGTAAAGTAGTAGCATAGAATGACAGTGATATATATTCGTTAAATATATATTGACTCAATATATATTGATCTGATATATTGTGATGGCGATATACAATTTTTTCTAACTACTAGGAGGTTTTGTTTTGAACAGTCAGGACGTTATTTTAGGCATGCTTATGAAAGAATCGAAGACTGGTTATGAAATAAAACAGTTATTGGAGGATGTCTTCTCTAATTTCTATAGTTCTAGTTATGGAACGATTTATCCCACACTTGCTCGAATGGAAAAGGAGGGTTTGATCACTAAGGAAAATGTGCAGCAGGAAGGTAAGCCTAACAAGAATCTTTTAAACATCACGGATAAAGGAAGAGATAGTTTTAATGCCTATTTACAAGCCCCACTAGAGGCAGATAGTATCAAGAAATCTGATTTTATGATGAGGCTATATTTTGGTGAGTTTGTTGGGTATGACAAGGTGATTATTTGGTTGAAGCAAGCCCAAGAAGAATCACAAAATAAGTTAGACCAATTACTTGAGCAGCATTCGCTCCATAAAGATGAAATGCATCCAGCACAGATTATCTGTATCCAAATTGGCATAGAAGAATATAAAGCAAAACTCAGAATCATCGCCGATGGTTTGTTAAACATGGAGCAGTTAGTGCTTACGAAGTAAGTTTTGTACGTACCAAGTGAAGATGTAACGCTCAGAAAACTTTTAGGAGGAATTGTTAATGAAAACAATTTTTATAACGGGTGCTTCGTCTGGCATTGGGAGAACTACAGCAAAACATTTTGCTGAAAGAGGATGGAACGTTGTAGCAACGATGCGTTCACCTGAACAAGAAAGTGAACTTATTACACTTGATAATGTATTGGTTTTACAGCTTGATGTTGAGAAGGCAGAGACGATTCAACCTGCGTTAGCGGAAGCAATTAAGCATTTCGGTAAAATTGACGTCCTCCTCAATAATGCGGGTTATGGAACAATGGGACTTATTGAGGTAGCGACAGATGAGCAGATCAGAAGACAGTTTGAAGTGAACGTATTTGGACTTATCAGTATGACTAAAGCCATCTTACCCCACTTTAGATCTAATCAAAATGGTTTGCTGATCAATATTTCTTCTATGGGAGGGAAAGTAACCTTTCCTACGATGTCTCTGTATCATTCAACGAAATTCGCCGTAGAAGGTTTTTCTGAATCCGTATCTTATGAATTAGCATCACAAAACATCAAAGTAAAGTTAATTGAACCCGGTGCTATTCAGACGGACTTTGGTGGAAGATCGATGGAGTTCTTTTTTAATGAGGCATTAACAGATTATAAGCCCTTTACGACTGCATTTTTAGGTAAGCTGGGTGAGATGGAAAAACAACCTGACTATGCTTCACCTCCAGAAATCGTTGCGGAAACCATATATCAGGCCGCCACAGATGGGACAAGTCAATTCCGGTACATCGTTGGAGAAGATGCAAAAATGCTCATTCATATGAAAGAAACTACAGATGAAGAAGAGTATCTGACTAATATTGCCCAGCATTTTTCTTAAAAAGAAGTTAGGTGGAGGCCGCTTCTCTGTATTCTACTAGGGAGAGGCCCTTCTTTCTTGTTGTAGGCAAAAAAAGTCCCCTCCGATCGACAGTGATGAGTCCATAAGTTCATGAACTTTCACCACTATCTAGCGTAAGGGGATAACGGTTTACCTTATTTATTAATGCATTGAAGTATTCATTTTATGATTCACAACTACTCTTTTAATGAAGAAAGCAAGAATTAGTCCTACAATCGCCATACTCATTCCGAAAATAAAAGCATTTTGCACGCCTTGCGTGAACGCAGGCAACATATTCGCTGGATCGGCAGGATCGGCCACAGTTTTCAAATAATTCTTAGAACCTGCGGACATAATGCTGACCGCTAATGCGGTACCGATCGCACCAGCAACCTGCTGCAGCGTATTCATAATCGCTGTTCCATCTGGATATAATTCTAGCGGCAGCTGGTTAATTCCGTTGGTTTGTGCAGGCATAAATACCATCGACACACCAATCATAAGGGTACTGTGAAGTACGATTACGAATACGACCGTAGAAGCTACAGTAATACTGGAGAAGAACCACAAGGCAGCCGCTGCAATAGTTAGACCTGGAATAACGAGCCATTTCGGACCGTACTTATCGAACATACGACCCATGATCGGGGACATCAATCCGTTAATAATCCCCCCTGGAAGTAGCAGCAAGCCTGCCTTGAACGCTGTATATCCTTGACCCTGTTGAAGATACATCGGCAGAATCAACATGGATGATAGGATAACCATCATACAAATAAATACCATAGCCACACCAATGGAGAACATCGGATATTTAAATGCTCGCAGATTAATCATAGGCTGCTTCATCTTCATTTGACGCAAACCGAATAGTAAGAGTGATACCACACCTACTACGATAGCTATGATCACTTTTGGACTTCCCCAACCAGCTTCTTCACCGGCGCTACTGAAACCAAACACGATTCCACCAAATCCGATTGAAGATAACACTATGGAGAGAATGTCAATCTTCGGCTTCGTAACCTTCGTTACATTTTGCATGAAGAGGATCCCGAATATCAATGCGATCACCAGGAATGGCAGTGACAGCCAGAAGATCCAGTGCCAGCTAAGGCTTTCAATTAGAAGACCAGCAATAGTAGGACCGATCGCTGGCGCTACCATGATAACCAACCCAATCATCCCCATTGCAGCCCCACGTTTTTCAGGAGCAATGATGATAAGGATGGTATTAAACATTAGTGGTAATAGGAGCGCAGTACCCATTGCTTGTACCACACGAGCTGTTAATAGGAACTCAAAATTAGGTGATACTGCAGCTAGAAACGTTCCAAGTATTGAAAAACATAATGCAGCAACAAACAACTGTCTAGTCGAGAACCACTGAAGCAGCATTCCCGAAATTGGGACTAGAATACCCAGTGTAAGCAGATAAGCTGTCGTCAACCATTGTGCTGTTGCTGGAGTAATTTGAAGGACATTCATAAGATCACTTAAAGCTACATTTAGTGCGGTTTCACTGAACATTCCGATAAATCCTGCAAGTAGTAATGAGACTAAAATCGGAATGGTTTTAAACTTCTTTACTTCATTTTGTTGCTTTCCTTGCATAGTTGCTTCCACTCTTAATCCTCCTGATATTCTTATCTATTTTTCTATATCTAACCAAGTATTGCAGGGATAATCTTTGCCGCCGCGAGAAGCGGTTGTTCATCCCTTAAAGTCAGCGTCTGAAGAAGTGCTCCTTCAAATAATGAGACTATTACTGAAGCCTTATCGGCTGCAGTGTTGCTCTCCACACCTTCTTCCAGAAGGCGTTTCTTGATCACATCCTGCAAGTCCATAAACACAGATTCACATGCAGTCCGCAGCTCCTCACTAATACAAGAGGTCTCCGCCGCTAACCAAAAACTGAACGGAACAATCCCCTCGAATGAGGATTCTACTGCATCTTTAGCCATTCCTAGAATGAAATCCTCCATCGCTTCAGCAGCATTATTGCCACTCACCAAATGATGCTTAATCTTCTGAGCAACTATTTCACCAATTCGGTTAATGCATGTTAAAACCAGCTCTTCTTTGCCGTGGGGGAAGTAATAATAAAGAGACCCCTTCGGTGAATCGCTGTCTTTAATAATCTGATTTAGGCCTGTTGCATGATATCCCTGAGAAAAAAATAATTTCGAAGCGGTGTGGAGAATCGCCTCACGCGTATTCGGCTTGTTCGACAAGCTGACACTTCCTTTGTATTATAACAATTGGTCTATATAATAGAACCATATTTTAAAGAGATATGTCAACATATAAATTACTTAAATTCAAAGTAATCTACTTCCCATTCCCTCAACCTCAGCGTATACTATAATTATTCCAATGAGAAAGGTGTGAATAAAATGCAAGACGTGCCCAAAGGAATTCCACGGCCATTAGTAAAGACTAATCAGGCGTTTATCGTCATTTCTGTAATATTGACATGGCTAACAGGCCAGCACTGGATACTAGCGCTGCCCTTGTTTGCCGGATTGCTCGGACTGTTGTTCGGTTATAATCCTATTATTAAGCTAGCTGCCAAGTTTCTGACAAAAGAACGTTCGCACTATGTACTCGAAGACTGGTCACAACAACAGTTTAACCAAACCATTGCTGTATTCTGCCTAACAAGTGGTCTAATCAGCTTTATCGCGGGCTGGACGATTGCCGCCTATATTTTCACTGCGCTTGTTGCAGTGGCAGCCACTGTAGCCATTCTTGGTTTTTGCATCGGATGTTTTATCCATTATCAGTGGAGAATGTACAATTATAGACGTAAACAGAGCAGCACACATTAAACTTTTTAATGTTTCTCTTCTCCAACAACATCCCAGCGATGGCGAAATTTTAGAAGCCTAGGATGTAGTGATGAAGGGGCGGCTGGCAGCAATAACCGAATCTTTACAATCCACTCTTCAAAAGAGGAATACGAGGCAAACTGATTCGCCACCTCAGGCGTAAGATACAGAAAAATCGGCGAAGGGTAGATATCCATAAGATGTCGAAGCGCAGAATCAAGGGGAGTATATTTCTTTCGCTTCCCCTCCAAACTCTCTATCGTGATGAAGCTAAGTCCTTGATCCCTCTTCCATTCATGCAGCCGGTCCTCACGCTTATAATAAGCGCTCACCGGCTCTTTGGTCATCCGTCTCACCGTTTCTTCATGAAGCGGATATAGCACTAGCTTAGTGAAACGCCGATCGGTGGCCGTTTTTGCCGCGATTACAAGCTCCTGATCTGTTATATGTTCAAAAGAATCGTAAAATACTAATGTCCCTTTACGTTGTTCAACCGGTGGCTCATAGCCGTAGGGAACATGCTGAATGTCTCTCCTCAATGAAACCCCTCCTGCTTGTTCTATTTATAAATCATATCATGTGACAATAGCAGGGCTATCATTCTTATCTTGCAGTTGAAGCAGTTCTCACTTCCCACCCGCCTCAACAATCCCCTGCTCTATCCCAAGCTAATTTAAATTCCGCTACACTCTGATACCGCTGCTCACGCTCCAGGCTAACCGCCCGTAAAGCAATATCGTAGTGCGCTTGGCTCGCTTCCCATTTTGCAAACGACCGGTCGGAGGCTCTTCCTAATAGAACAAATGCTGTTGCGCCCATATTGAATACATTGGTAACTTCATCAATCGGTGCATCCAAGATAAACTCTTCCGGTGACTTGAATCTGGATGAACCCCAGAAGTTCTCTCCCAGATCATTTACAGTTGGCTTAGGTCTATAAAAATCAATATCACAAATCCTTGTTTCATCGTTCGCGAAATTATAAAGAATACTTCCATCGTAAAAATCGACAGCGACATAACCCTGCAACTCAACATGTTCATGAAACGCAAAAATTACGTCTAAGGACACTAAACGTTTTTCAACAGATAATTGCTTATAGCGGTAAAAAGGCGATTCCGGATGATTCAACTTAGCTTCTCCCGAAAACAGCCAATGCGAATGTAAACATTCACCTTCAAACCATTCAAACACCGCTGCATATCCCGCTCCAACTTCAAAGTGTGACACCAGATTGATCAGCGATTTAGATTCAAGTTCATTATACAACGGAACAGCTTTAATCAAATTATCAACAGCATCTGAGGGGTTCCCATCATAAGTCAAAGGCTTCGCCCCAGCAAATTTCACAAAAACCTTCTGACCCTCCTTCTCCACCCCAAAAGAAAGATTTCCCGAGTCCTGCTGATCGAACACTTTGAACACCCTGCCAAGTTTAGATAACCAAGCAAAATCACAAGGCTCTTGCAATTGAAAAGTTACTGCATCGATTTCATATGTAAAATATTTTACGCTCAAATGTACCTCCGCATTTACTAACCTAAGTTAGCTCTATTTTCATAAAAATTCCAGCGATGATTGTTTCATGAGGACCTGTTCTTTTGACAATTTCATACGGCTTAAATCCTAACTTGGAGTATAATAACATCCCTTTAGTATTCACATTATGACAAACCAGATGTAACTCTTGAAGCTGTAAGTCCTCTTTAGCAGCAGCAAGCATGGTACGAATCAAATACTCCGCGGCTCCCTTACCTCTATAATCTGGTGAAACAATAAGATTTCCTAGCCAATATAAATCTTGTTCTTTTTGGTAATATAAATTGGCGTATCCAATGACTTGGCCTCGTTCATTTAAGATCACAGTTTGCTCTTCCCTGTCTTGTGCAGCCTGCTCTAATTGGTCAGAAGTAAGCGGATATTCCAGCTTAGGCGACATAAAGAACACTTCCATTGAATCTTTAGGAAAAGCACATATTGTGGCATAGTCCGCAGATGCGGCTTTTCGATAACTGTACGTCATTCCGTTTCCTACCTTCTTAACTTCAATCATGATCTTGCTCGATATTTAAGCACTAGAATAATAACCAGCAGTACAACACATAAGGACATCGTATTCGTAATCAAAAATGCTAAACCTACCCCAGTAACCGCCAAACTGATCGCATAAGCTTCCATAAGACTAATCCCAAGCAGCATAAGCAAATACGACTTCAAATTTAAATCGGCTACGGATTTGGACTTCAAGATCTGAACAATCTGAGGAATCCATCCTACTGAAAGAATCACTCCACCTATTAATTGCATGATTGCAAACATAAGAGCACCTCCACGGATTTTATTACTGTTGTATTCCGGGCGGCTCCGTCTGGTTCCAATCTATGTCAAAATAAAAATAACAAGCAATGTTCAGTTACTCTGCTTCATGAAGCTTACTATACAAATAAGAGGCGGCACCAATCGTTCCGGCCCGACTCCCAAGCTCTGCTTGAACAATTTTACACTTACTTCCAGATAGCTTCAACGCATGCTTATTTACAGTTTCTCTAACAGGTTGGAGCAATTTATCGCCCGCTGCTGCCATCCCCCCACCTACAATAATAAGATCAGGGTTAAGCATATTCACTACATTTGCTAATCCAAAGCCAAGTATAGTTCCAGTCTCCTGCATGACCTCCATAGAGAGAGCGTCTCCGAGTTCGTAGGCTTCAGATATCATTAGCGCGGTAATTTGCTCTTCTTGATCATTAGTCCAGGTCTGAATCATGCTGGCTCGGCCTTCCTTCAGCTTCTCTTTAAAAGAGTTCACCATGCCAACCGCAGACACATACCGACCCAAGCAGCCAGAGCTCCCACATTTACATGGTCGTCCATTTCTGTACATATTCATATGCCCAATTTCACCAGCGCTATAAGATGTGCCGTAGATTACTTTCCCGTTGTTCACGATACCCGACCCTAAACCCGTTCCCAAAGTAATCAGAACTAGATTGTTGTAACCTTTGCCTGCACCTTGCTGCCATTCTCCATACAGATTTACCCTTACATCGTTATCAATAAAAATAGGAAAATCGTAAAACTGCTTCATCTCGTCAACAACATGTACTTGCTCCCATCCCGGAAAATTCGGCGAAAAAAAAGAAATGCCCGCTACCGGATCAAGTAATCCGGGCACTCCGATTCCCATACCTTCTACTAAATCTAGCGAAATATCCGCTTCAACCGTAATCAAACGTACTGCATCTCTAATCCGTTCCAACACATGTAATGGACCTTTAGCAGCTTCTGTTGGCGTGGATACTTCTTTTACTGAAATAAAATCGTTATCATAAATTCCTGCTTTAATATTCGTTCCACCGAGATCAATTCCTATCATGTAGCGTTTCATAAGAACCTCCAGAATTAGAAATAACTTCACCTTTCATCCTTTCATTATGAATGTCTGAAGGCTGAAACTATAGAGGGAACATTCAAGTTAATATGATGAAGTTCCAACATTTCTATTATAAATGACTACAACTAACTGTCGCTTCTGCTTCGGCTAACATCAGTCTGTTCACACCCATCTTAATCTGATTCTCAGTGAGATTAGAATAGCCTACCAGAAACACAGGTCCCTTAGGTTTACTCTCCAGAAAATAAGAAGATGCAGGATATACGCGAACTCCGTAACGGAGCGCCACTTCAGCTATACGCTTCTCTTCGGCATCCGACTCCAGCTCTATCAGTAAATGCAGTCCCGCTTCCTCACCATAATATCGCACACGACTCCCAAATTCAGTATTCAAGCTGTCTACTAGACAGGCTCTACGAGAAGCATACAGCTTTCCCATCTGTGTAACATGCCTTGCATAATGACCATTCTGAATAAATTCAGCTAACGCTTCCTGATCCAAAGCAGAAGACATGCGATCTGTAATCCATTTAACGGCCAAAAAAGGTTGAAGCAAAGCCGGAGGCAACACAACATAACCTACCCGCAGAGAAGGAAATAATACTTTACTAAAGCTGCCTACATAAATGACTCGACCCTCAACATCAAGACCAGCAAGCGCGGATAATTTCGGACCCTCGTACCTATATTCACTGTCATAATCGTCTTCAATAATAAAAGCATGATTAGCCTTCGCCCAATCCAACAGCTGAACTCTTCGTTTCAAGGACAGTGTCGTCCCAAAAGGAAACTGGTGAGAAGGCGTAACATAGACTAGCTTTGGCGATTTTTTAAGAATACCTTCTTTATCGTTATCACTGTTTGTTTGGATCTCTTCCACACAGATGCCATCTTGATCTACTTTAACAGGTATGACCTCTACCCCAGCAAAAGAAAATATTTCACGCACAACGCTATGTGATGGATCTTCAACAATGACTTGATCACCTTTAAATAAGAAAATCCTCGATAAAATATCAAGAGCTTGTGTAGCTCCAGAAGTAATCACGATTTGTTCTGGAACAACGGGCATAGACCGCGTGGAACGTAATAAACGAGCAATCTCTCGGCGTAGTCCCAGTGAACCCTCCGCAGGGCCATAGCCTAAAGTATCCGGTGAGGCACGGCGGCAAGCATTCATAAGAGCTTTTTGCCATTGATCCATAGGAAACGCGTCCCAAGCAGGTACACCATGTCGAAAATCGCAAAACACCGGGTTCAAATGATCAACTTCTCTAGTAGAAGGAGGATTAAGCGTAAGGATATCAGGTCCCTTCGTTATAAAATTGTAAGGGCTCTCATAATCTTTTGTAACTTTCTCCTCCAACGTCAACTCCGCAATAAACGTCCCCGCCCCTTTTTTCATCTCCAGATACCCTTCTGCCTGTAGTAGCTCATAGGATTGAAGGACCACGCTTCTGGATACGCCAAGCTGATTGGCCAAAGTTCTAGACGGAGGCAGGGGGTCCCCCCCGCTTAAAGCTCCTGAATGGATAGCATTTCGAACTTGCTCGTAAATTTGACGGCTAAATGGTATCTGTCGTTCTTTATCGAGTGTGATCAGCAAATCATGCTTCATAAGAGGTCCTCCCCTTCTGTTCCGACTTTTGATTTAAAAATATAGGGTTAGCATTTTTACGAGTATTGCTGCGGAAACAGAGCCTAGAATCACGAAGAGCAGCGGAATTTTTCTAATTAATACCAGTATAACAGCGACAGTCCCTGATGCGATACCCACAAGATTAACATCTGGGTCTACCTGAATGATTCCAGGTACCGTTAATGCACTAAGAACCGCTATGGGCAAATACTCCAGCAGCCCTTGGACTTTGGAAGAACCATTCGTATGGTTCGTAAGCAGTAAAGGCACAAAACGAAATAAAAATGTAATAACAGCCATACCTACGATGATTAGTATAGTCATACGGATACCCCCTTCTCCGCTTTGACTTGCCCTTTAATTAAGGAACCTACTGCCATGCCGATCAACATAGCTATAAGAATCGAAGAGTTTCCCAGCAAAGGGTTCAGTAGCCAAGATGACCCCGCAGCTGATATACATATAGCCATATTCCGTAAGCTGCCTTTCAATTGAGGTACAACAAGTGCAATAAGTAAGGCATATAATGACGTGTTTAGCGCCGGTAAATATAAAGCTGGGATATAGGAGGCAAGGGTTATCCCCGAAGCTGTTGCTATCAGGTTAGCAACATAGGGAGGGATTTGTAGACCTAACAGATAAGGAAGTGCTAAGGGCTGGTTCGTTTTTTCATTCTCCGTTTTACGATTTACTTCTTCTCGAGGGATCATACTGACG
The DNA here is from genome assembly GCF_002264385.1 of Paenibacillus sp. VTT E-133280. Lineage (NCBI taxonomy): Bacteria > Bacillati > Bacillota > Bacilli > Caryophanales > Paenibacillaceae > Paenibacillus > Paenibacillus sp. VTT E-133280. The sequence goes on along the minus strand of NZ_NFUX01000083.1, from coordinate 511 downwards.
GCATATACCTCTTCTGTTAAACTGAAGCCAATCCAAGTTCTCGCTAGTACACTGATGTTACGATTTAACTGCCCTCCAAAGGATAAGCTGATAAACAAATATCTTAAGTTAATGATCAGGGTAAGCAGTAAAATCACTGGAGCGGCTGCTCCTGCGGCAAGCATTTTTACTCCGATAAATTGACTAGCCCCCGCAAATACGAGCGCTGACAATAAGAATACTTCCAGACTTCCTAGACCTAACCCCTTACCGACCAATCCAAACGTAAAGCAAGCTGGGATAAATCCTGCAACAATTGCGATAGAATCTTTTAGCCCTGTTCTAAACATTACTTTCTGATCATTCATAAGTTTTTCTCTCCCTTATCGTTGTTACTAGAGAGAGCATACTTGGATACAGTTCCAGTGGAAATAACCACATTGGTGCGTATGTACCATACCAATTTCTTTTCTCACAAAAAAAGACCTGACGTCGTCCTTGGGGTAGAGTTACAAGCTGAGTACATCCGTAA
>NZ_NFUX01000116.1:0-11677 GCF_002264385.1 Paenibacillus sp. VTT E-133280 | reverse complement strand
AGGTTCAAATCCTGCCCCCGCAACCAATTTATTTACAACAGCAATTGTACATTCGGATATTTTTAGATCCGGGCCCTTAGCTCAGTTGGTTAGAGCGGTCGGCTCATAACCGATTGGTCGGGGGTTCGAGTCCCTCAGGGCCCACTTATCAAAAACCCTTACTTTGTAAGGGTTTTTTGCTGTCTGTAGGATTAGTGATATAAAGAAAATAGGATGGGGAAAGGCCGGGATTTTAAGTTTGCTAACGGATTTGCTAACGGGAATGATTTATCCACAGGTTCGAGTTGTTTTTCAGCGTATTTTTGCAGTTCCGCTTCTATTTGTCAACGGCTTCTTCTTGCATGATCGGGAGTAGGTGTGAATATCGTTCGTTGAACATCGCTGGAGTCATACCCAGTCGCCAGTCGTTCCGCAGCTACTTTTGGATTTATTCCGATCGCCAACTAGAATGATGGATGTGTATGTCGCTGTCGCTGATGGTGGAATCTAATTTTTTTGACTCTTGCTTTTCGCACAAGTACAGTCGGTTCACTAGCAGGAGGTTAAAACTGAGTTGCTACGCCGTCGACGCATATTGCGCATTAGGGAAGCGAAGTTCGTTTTGATAACGAAATGATGTTTTTGTCCTTATCATCACCATGGTCTGCATTCTCTTCTATTTCTTTTTTCTCATCGTGAAACTCAAATTGAGAATGGGCCGTGATGTAGTCAAATGGAGTGTAATTATTACTTGGTAATTTTCTTGTAAGTAATATCTTGACAATGATGATTCCTAATGAGAGATAGAAAATGGCTCCTATTCCAAACAACATAAATTGTACTAAGTTCATTGTTAACACCGCCTTTGTTTGATTTTATGATTAAATGTTAATATTTACAATATTTAGGTTTGTGAGGAATAATCATTCGACTGAGATTTGATGCTAAAGAGGCAGTTTATAGGGTTCAAAATTTATCGGGATTTTTAATTCTAATTGAGGCTACTTCTCCGCACTTTTTACAAAATGTATATATAACCGGGGAGCCAAAAGAAAAAGTTTTACCGATCGGGATTACTCTAGCATCTACAGCGTTCACTTCACCTTTAGTAAAGGTAGTACTTCCACAAGTTTTACAAGTTAAGTTTTCTTGATTCATAATAACCATCCTCCATAAAGAATTTTACATTTAATACGGTTAGTTCCAATTATAGTTCCAGTAGTAAATATACCAATCTATTAAGGGGTGAGAGGATATGGATCGGGCGTGGTAGTTTTCGAAATTGCGTGGAACTCATGAGAGAGTTTGGCAGTATATTTTCTCGGATAATGGTTACTGCAACCGTGAGTGTTCGATAGGTGGACTGCTGCAGCTGCGAGGCAAGGAGTTGTAAGGGAAGGATGCGGTGAAGCAAATCATCTATGTGGTCGTAATGAACCGGAAACATCTAGCCGAACAAGCAAGCAGTCTCACTTTTTGGGTAACGGGCAGCATAGTTTAAGATCATACTCGGTGAACTGTATCACAAGTTGTGGTAAGCAGAAAGTTGAGTTGAGAGTAAAAGCAGCAATGTTAAAAATTGCAGATTGTTGTTTAAGTTACGGGAGTCGACACACATTAAATGCTACGTGAGGATTGAAAGACTGAAAGATTGATGAATAAAGGGATGCAAGCGATTCGCAAAGCTAATAATTTAGAGAGATCCTAATAAAAGATGAGGTATATGTGATGCCAAAAAACGATAATATGCTGGCAATCCTATGGATGCTGAATTCGGGCGTTAAAATGACCGCAAAACAAATATCCGAAAAGCTAGAAATAAATATAAGGACAGTCTATCGGTATATTGATGCGCTAGGTGCCAGTGGAGTGCCTATAATATCCGACACTGGTCATAATGGCGGGTATAGCTTGCTGAATAATTTTATCAGAGCACCTCTGCTATTTGATATTGAAGAAAAAAAAGCACTTCTTCATGCTGCTGTTTTTGCAAAAGAATCCGGATACCCTTTGAGTGAGGCATTAGGTAATGCGACATCCAAATTGAAAATGTATTCGAATCAGGAACAGGAAAGTGTTCTCAGCCGTCATTTAGCCGGATTTGAAGTTATAAACCGTATGGGAGACCCTTCTATTCAGCCAGTATTGGTGGAATTGGAGCAAGCTGTAGCAAACGAATTCTCTGTAGAAATTGATTATCGCACACGCCGTGATGATCAACACAAGACTAGGATGATAGATCCCTATGGAATGGTTTACTGGAACAATAAATGGTATATTGTTGCATTCTGCCACCTGAGAAATGAGATCCGCAGCTTTCGGGTAGAACGGATTTTACAAATCAAGCGTACTCAAAACATATTTAAGCGTTCCGAAGCTTTTTTGGCTCGGGAATTTTTTTTGCAAAATCTATTACCTGATTTAGTCGGCAAGGACGGGTTAATTGCTTTAATTATCGAAGGTAGGTCAGAGGCGTTGGATGACTTATGCCTGCATTGGTTTTTGGGGCATCATCTGAAAGAGCGTACATCAAATCAAGCAATCTTTTTACTTGAGGAAACATCAATTCATACCTATGTTCCTTCATTTCTCTTATCCTACGGGAAATCCATTCAAGTAATTGAACCACAGAGTTTGAAGGAAAAACTTGTTGTTCTTGTGTCGGAGTTAATGGAATATTATCAACTTTAATAGCTTCACTGACAGGGGATGTCAGTGAAGCTATTTTATAATGATGATAATCATTGATTACCGATGGATGGTTGGTATCACTTGATGAATTGTAAAATAAGGAGAACTTGCAAATGAATAATACGGTATATCTTTATGTGTTTGACACAATGGCAGACTGGGAAATAGGCTACTTAACTGCCGAACTGAACTCGGGAAGATATTATAAAAAGGGGCTGGCCCCATCAAAAATAGTTACCGTGGGAATTGATAAGACTCCAGTAACTACAATGGGCGGACTTACAATACTGCCTGACATCAAATTGGATGAGTGCAGCATTGAAAGATCAGATCTATTGATTTTACCCGGTGGAGATACATGGACAGAAACCATTCACCACCCCCTCTTAAAAATTGCTGAGAGGTGTTTAAGGGAAGGTATATGGGTTGCAGCGATTTGTGGTGCTACAATGGGACTTGCCCAGACAGGATTGCTGAATTCACGTGGGCATACAAGCAATGATCTGGAATACCTTAAAATGATCTGTCCCACTTATACAGGAGAAAAGTATTACAAAATGGAGTCTGCTGTAACTGATGGAAAACTGATCACAGCATCTGGAATAGCTCCGTTGGAATTTTCTGCACACATCTTGAAAGCTTTGGATGTGTTTTCTCCAAAAACATTAGACGCCTGGTATAGCCTTAATAAGACTAATGATTCTAAATATTACTATGAGTTGATGAATTCAACACAATGAAGGTATCAGCATTTAAGGAGGAGTAAAAATGACTGAAAGCATAAAAGATATGGGAGTGTCAGGTAAATATACTAGAATGGAACATCCAAAGACTTTACATCTATTACACCATTTAGAACAGTGTGTTGTATATGGATATGGATATGGACAAGATGCCACATGAGTAACAATGTGACTTAAAATATTCGTTCCACAGGAATTCTAACGGAGTACGATAATTAAGCATAAAGGGTTCCACATATTAGTCATGTATAATATGTGGAACCCTTTATTATATCTGACTTTCCTAAAATCTAGGTCTTGATAAACACGGGAAAAAGATACTAGATTGTCAAGGGCACTAAGCTAAGGGGCAGGATACATAAATAAGTATAATCATTCTCTACCAAAAAAAGCATTGGCATTATGGTAAAATAAACCTATTACTAAAGGGAATTTAACAGTTTGATGCCGAATATTTTTGGGGGGTTAAATTGATTAATGATCTGAATATAGGGAGTTTGTTACATGAAATGCTAGCAGATTTCGTAGAAAATGAACAGATTCCAGGTTTAGCAGTCGGAATAGTGAGGGACAACCAGATTTTATTTACTGGTGAATATGGAACAGCAAATGTATCGACAGGTGATCCCCTTATCAGGAGTACCTTATTTCACCAAGCCTCAGTTTCTAAAACCTTCGTTGCTACAGCCATCATGCAATTAGTTGAGCGTGGCAAAGTAGATCTAGATTCACCGATAACCCATTATCTACCGTATTTTAAGATGGAGGACGAGCGATTTCGCATTCTTTCAATAAGGCAGCTTATGAGCCATACCTCGGGGATGCCGGATGAAGAAGATTACGGATGGGACCGTCCAGAATATGATGAGCAAAGTCTTGAAAGATATGTAAAAGGTGTTTATCGTCACAAGTTATTGAGCGAGCCTGGCGATAACTTTGCCTATAGTAATATCGGATATGAAATTTTGGGAGACATGATCGCAAAAGTTAGCGGAATGAGCTTTGAGGAATATATGAAAAACAACATTCTTACACCAATTGGAATGCGGTCCAGTTCATTTCTGAAACTGGAAATTGAAACTCATCTAGCTGCACCTCATATTTTGGGTACTTCCAATGGTTATGGTGGCTATGTTAGTGATGTGTTTCCGTACAACAGGGCACATGGCCCCAGTTCAACCTTATATACTAATGCTGGAGATATGTGCCGATATCTGCTAATGCATCAAAACCGCGGAACTGCAGGAAATGGCTATCAATTATTACAATCCGGCAGCTATGATGAAATGTGGAAGCCACATACAACAACTAGTTACGGTCAAGAAAATGCACAGATTGGATTAGGCTGGTTTCTGGGAGAATATAAGGGTTTGCGTATCACCTCGCATTCAGGATGGGATACCGGTTTTTTGAGCAATCTGTTCCTTCTTCCCGATGAAAATATTGCGGTTTCTATTATGACCAATTGCGACTATGTTTGGCTGGGGAGCGCTCTCTATCCAATTCTGGATCTATTGCTTGGTTCGAACATTACCCACATCAAGCGATCTATTGCTCAAAAAGTTGCAGCTTTAGCTGTATCTAATGGAGTAGACAATGCGATGGAAGAATATCACCGCATCATGAGGATGGAACAAGATAAACACTATTTAATGGAATTTGAATTTATACGAATCACTGAAGCATTAACGTGGGGTGGCCATAAGGAAGACGCCTTCCGAATTCTGAATTGTGCCTCTGCAATATTTCCTGATAGTATCTCAATTTCTAGTAGGTTACAGGAATTTCAGGCAATGTTGTAGTTGGTTAACAACAAAAGCTCAAATTCATTTGGTGTTCGGATCGTTCAACTAACGGGAAATGTTAGTTCAATAAACCAACAGTAGTCTAGGACTTTTTATTACTGATAATATATACATAATGTTCCAAATAATTTATATTAAGGTTATAGGGTTTGGAAGTAATGGCATTGCAATTTGGAAAAACCTCGCCGGCATTGGCGAGGTTCTTATATTAATGGGGGTTGCTGGTTGACAAAAATGATAATTTTGTTGGTTATTCTTGCTATCATTACTGCTGTTTTTGTATTTAAAGTTTTATCAAGGAAGAAGAGCTGTCCTTCCCAAAATATAGTAATTGATCCACTTAAGATTACGATCCAGGACATAGACCAAATGGAAGACGGAACTGGCTTTATAGAATATCTGTATCGTTTATTTTTGGCCATGGGTTATAGTGATACATATAAAACGAGAAGAGGCAGAGATTTTGGATCTGACTTAGTGTTTACAGACGGGGAGGGGGTTCGAAATGTCGTTCAGGCAAAGCGTTATTCCTATCCAGTAGGGTTAGGAGCTGTTCAAGAGGTCTATAGTTCCATGAGATATTACAAGGCAAAGAAGTCCATGATAATATCCTCAAATCAATATACCTCTGCGTGTGAAGAGCTTGCTAGTTATAACGCCGTAAGATTACATAGTAGAAGTGACCTTATAGAAATTATAAACTTTTTCAAGTCAGGGCAGATTGATAAAGCGAAGGATATCCTTGAGTCAGAGCCCAGGATTATACTGGAGTCATGGGATAATTACATGAATAGCAATAAAGTAATTAAGAAGGACTTCAAAGTTGAAAAACGATGGGTTGCGAAGAAATAGATAGTTCTGAGTACAAGGAGTTTTTATAATGATGAACAATGAAGATTTTCAATACAGAAATACATGAAGCGGAGAAAATGAGATCAGGTAATTTAATACATAGGAGTACTGTAATGAAGAAAATCTTCAAAGAAGTTTGGCATAATCGTATATAAAAAATCCCCGTCAACCTTAACGGGGGATCTTTTATATATGATTAATTTAGTACTGAAATTAAGTTCAGTGAAATGTTCATTATATTTTCCCTTCATTATGCAGTACATTCAGGTAATATTCATAATGAGGATTGCCCAGTTCACAATATTCATTTGGAATACCCTTTAATATAATTAAATCATTCAGAATTTTTTGAGACAGACCTTGCATAGTAAATGAAGATATAGAGTTGTTATCTACACTTTCTAGTACAATATTGATTCGTCTTCCTTCTTGTATATCTTTCCACATAAGTTCACTTTCAGAATTTTCTGACGATCCTCTATTATCGTTAACCAAACTATTAAGATATAAGATCATTTCAGACAAATCCTGTTTCTCATCCGGGGTGTAAATTGAATAAAGTAATGTTGTGTCCACTATTTTATAGCACTTAGCAATGTGGTCGTACTTTGCGTCTGGATCATTTTGTAGATTTTTAAAATCATTTTTACTTAGTTCAATTGCATTGTAATTTTTTTGAAGTAACTGTCCTGCTTGGTCTAAGGTGTACTTTGATGGTAGACCAGATACTTTGAAATTCTTATCTAATTGTTTTAGCATTATATCTCCTTAAAAGAAAGAATGTCCTCCAGCTCTATTATGCGTATGATAATGGGCGTAGTAAAAACTACCTGGAAGCTGACCGTAAGTTACCTCTGGACCTAGGTGTATTACCACCACCCGCCAATCTCGCAGCCGCATCTGCTTCTTTTTTATTAAAAATGATTTAACGAGCCTCAAAGGAGAGTAGTGTTGAAATAATAGACTTAATAATATATTTTTTTGTCCTTTGTTGCTCAAATCTTCTGAAGGAGTAGATTTGCAATAGTTCCAGTGTTATGAGCAGTAGTAAAAGGTGGTCGTTCCTTTTTTTGAGTCTGGTTATCATAGCGAAATTATCATAGCAAAATTGAATATGTAAAAAAGCCATCATAGGATTAACCTACAACGGCGGCCCCTTTACACTATGTACTTTCACTAAAAACAATTCTTCAAAAAAGCTTTGTAAATTTTTTCGTCTATCTCTATTAAACTCTTCTTTCCATCCTTGAACTGAACTGCAATGATATGAACGCCTTTGCTCTTAGCTGAAAGGCCAGCGAGCAAACCAACAGGTCCTAGTAGAAATCCTCCCACTAATCCTCTTCCCACAGCACTCACAGCACTTTTGGAATGAGTTTCGTCCATAATTTCATAATCCTCTACAGTGTTTTTGTCTATTGTGATTGTTTTTAAAAAACCAGTGTGCAAATTTACAATTCCAAGAGTAGACATTATTACTTTACCTTCATAGTCACCAGCTATCACTTTATTTTTTGCACCCATCTAATCACTCCTTCTTAAACATATATAATCGACAAAATCATTCTACTACACAAAAACTTTTGGCGATATATGGATTTTTATATAGAACCTGATATTCTGGCATGGTGCAATGCAAACCATACAGCTAACACAAAAAGGCGCTGCTGCAAAGCCATGAAATGGTTTTGCAACAGCGTCTCTTTTTTTGTATCCAGCTAGACTTCTCTAATGGGTATAGCGTCCGAAAAGTTGTCACAAATTGTTGTCTCAATCGCTGTACTCTCGGTTTTCGACCATCATCCTTATGGTTTCATACTATCCCATAGCTGCTGGAATGCCCCGGACTCGACTTCGAAGAATACAGGTGCCTGGCCGTAATGTACTAGCCCTTGACCAAACAGCGTCAGCTCTACCCGGGCGTTGTCTTCCAGCTGGAGATAGAGAACCTTGCGGTCTTCGCTGTCGTAGATGCCTTGCGCGATAAGAGGCTCTGCTGCCAGCGGTTTGGCTGCTTGGAGTGCCTTCAAGAAGCCATTAAGCGCCTCGTCGTCAGCGAGCGGTGTGTACTGCTGCTGTCCGTTGTTCCAACTGTCGAAGCTTTCCCATTGTGCGGAAGTAATTCGGCCTTCAATATTTAGCTTGCCAAATAGATCAGCGCCGCTGTTTACAGTGATCCCGTTTGTATGCTCATATAGTTCGGCGAATACCTCGCCGTTGATTTCCGAATAGGACATAATCAAGAAATCGGAATCATAGCCCTTTACGGAATAGATATCCGTTTCTCCGATGTTAGAAGCTAACTCAATATATTTGTCTTTACCGCTCCATTCATCGATGCCACCTGTAGTACGACCAAGCTTGTCACCGCGCAGAGCGGCAGCATCGGCTGCGTTGATTCGAGTCGCAGACTGTGTATAAATGTTATCTTTATATACGACTAGAGCGATCATATCTGCCATAACGCCAGATTTGGTATCCGGAAGTTCCAGCTTGGGAATGACAATGCCTCCGGACGCATTTGTGCCAGAATTGTCTGGTTGCTTTGGACCTGGAGTTACCTGAGCGATTTGCCCCTGAGTACTCTGGTTATTTAACTGCTGCCATATATTAGGTGCAGCTAAGCCGATCCCGGCGGCGAGGATGATACTTGCCGCGATATAAACCGTCTTGCGCGGACGCTTCCGCTCCTGCTGTTGCTCCAGTTTGTCGATCAATTCTTTTTTCATCTCTTCACCTGGTTTCATAGAATCCACCGCTTTCTTGTATAATGTTCGAAACTGATCTTCTTTCATTGTGATTCCACTCCTTCCAGCTCCAGTTTTAACAGTTGCCGTCCCCGCTGAAGTCTCATCTTTACGGCAGACTGACTAATCTGCAGAATTTTGCTGATTTCCTGGATGGGATAGTCCTCGTAATAATAAAGATGGATTACGGTTTTATACTTCATAGGCATCGCCATAACTAACTGCAGCAGAGACAAATCCTCGGGGGTGTCTAACGAAATCGGCTCAGCATTTTCCAGTTTGACCTCGCGCTTGCGCCAGCCTCTGCCTAGTAATGTTTTACAATGATTGGTGATTACCCGGATCAGCCATGCTTTCTGATGTTCAGCGTCTTTGAACTTTGGTGCTTTTTCTATCAGTTTGATGAAGGTATCCTGAGTGGCTTCTTCGGCATCTTGGCGGCTGCCTAAATGGACCAAAGCAATCCGGAACAGCATATCTGCGTAGATTTCGTAACTCTTTATCACATGATTTCCCGGCCGGGTCATGGATCGTTGCATGATTCTATGCCCCCTTTACCTTTAACACCATTTAGGACGGCATTTGGTCACATTATGTTCCTGAGAGAATTTGTTAGCGTCTAGATCAAGGGTTAGAATCAAAAAAAAAGGCGCGATAGCCCAGCAGCCATATCATGACTGCTGAGACAATCGCACCTTTATAATAGAAGTTCCCCTTTACGGGAGGGTCTCCTCACTATGTTTATATGTATATTTTGGATCAAACCCTTTTACAAGAGCCATGCTATATTGATAAATCCGATCCTTCTCTTTTCGATAAAAGTATCTTGCGTTAGGTTCATCTGCAAAAATCACCGTTGTACTTACGACGGGAGCCTTACTAATCTGGGTGTGTACTTTATAAAGATCTTCATTTTTATAATCTCTCGTGGCTACCAAATAATGAATCACTTCATTGTCCATATGATTTCGGAAGGCCTGAAGCGCTAAAGAAGCGACTCCATATATAATAACGAAGGTCATAAGAATTATTTTTGTTCTTTTCTTCATTAATTCCCTCCATTTAGCTAAAATGTATATATTATAAGATAATATATTGTGACTGGTATGTCATATCTATTGTATCTTGTAATTTACACATTAGAAGGGAGGAAGAAAATGATGCAACAAGAAGAAAAGAGAATCATGCTAGTCCCAAGCTACCAGGTCTCCGAATTTTATGGTTTATTATTTGGGGAGTTGTGGGTATGTTCCTCATTCTAACTCTTATTGGTGTGATTCAGTTTGTATCCGCCTAACAGAGTTTTATTACAAATAAGGCAGCAAATTTCCCGCCGATAGTTAAACCCGCGTAGGTAAAGAATTGCCTGGGTATACTATACTTGCTGCCTTTTTATTATGAACTTACACAAATCAGCTTCAGTCGTCTTTGGGTTCTTGCAATAAAATGGAGAAGGTTCCCGTTTCATGATCCACTTCAATCGACTCGATCCCAACAAAATCCGGAATTTCGGGGTGCACTGCATCTACGTTATAATCTGGATGAGTCATCAATAATTCAATTACTTTAATGGCTTCCATATCGATCCCCCTTGCGAGAAATTCCACCATAATAATGGTCCTTCATTGCGACTCCCTTATTATCTCCGCAGTCATTATTGAATATGTGTTAATCGTTCTTCGTTTCTTCCCATCACGGCCAATAATTGCCCCTGAAAAACACGTCTTTGAATTTGATCAATCCGCTGTAAAGCCAGCTCGTTTGGTACTTGAAATTCTGCTGCAAGATAGCTGATTGCATCTTCCCGTTGCTCAGGCAACGTCATGCGGGAGATCATGGAGTAGGGCATAGCTGCATAAAGAATAAATCGCTCAGATTCATCCTCCTGTGCCCGCGTGAAATGTTCTGGCATCAATATTTGATCCGTACCATGGCGGAGCAGGTGACAGAGCTCATGGAGAAACTCTAGCCGCTGCAGACTGGCTGGAAGCCGGTTGTCAATAAACATGGTGTACATCCCCGCTGATGCTTCGATGCTCTTGCTTCTTACATCCAAATAATGAACCCAAATATTAAGCCGTTCTGCAATATAAGCAATCGAAATTTGCGAAGGCTGAGTAAGGTTCAGACGCTTGTATAAATCTTCCGTCCACTTCTCCAGCGCAGTCATTTGATAATAGGATTTCATGTTATTCACATCATTCACCTCATTCAGAATCGATTATAGGATCGTATGTTCGTATAATAAGACAAAAGAAAAGCCCAAGGGGCTATGTAGGGTAAAAATATAAGGACACATAAGAACGAGTGTTCTTGTGTGTCCTTAGCATAATGCAATTAAACACTAATATCAAGTGTTTTTCCTAAATTCGGAGCAACGCTTTTGCCCAGCATTTCCACCATCGTCTGACTCTGGGTTTCAGCCTGATTTTTGGCAATATTCATGACTTGTATTCCTACATTTTGAGCTAAGGATGCCTGGCTCATTGCTACTGATAACGCGGCTATATCCATATTGCACCTCCTTTGTGTATATCCTGTTTATCGACTGCACCTACCTAATTCATTAGGTGAATAGCATTTGTTTGCCAATTCGCCCAAACGGCTTATCTCCTTTTTACATATCTTATGCTGTAGTCATTAATCATTAGGAGGAATTGAAAATGGGATTTGAACATGGTTGTGGATGTAACGTAGGTCCGGTAGTAAGCCCAGCAGCAGTAGGTCCGGTGTGTAGCCCTTGGACTTCAACAGGAGCTATTCTGGTACTCTTCATCTTGCTGGTTATCATCACTAAAGCTTGCTTATTCTAAGCTAGCTGATGCACATTGTAGCCCCATCCGGTATACCGGATGGGGCT
>NZ_NFUX01000032.1:0-73985 GCF_002264385.1 Paenibacillus sp. VTT E-133280 | reverse complement strand
ACATAAAGTATGGTGTGAAACTTATACTTTCTTATATTTCAGAGGAACAAGCTGTGCTCTCCTTGATTTCATTCCTATATGTACCGTAAATCTGTAAATTTTTTTATAAAGTTACCCAACCATACTTGATCGAGTTGATTACTGCTTGGGTACGATCATCCACTTCCATTTTTTGCAAAATACTGCTAACATGGTTTTTGACCGTTTTTTCACTAATAAACAAATACTCACCGATCATTTTGTTACTCTTACCTTCCGCCATCAACCGCAGTACTTCTGCTTCACGACGTGTTAGAGGATTGTTGTCACCGGCCACAAACTTAACACCGGCTTCCTTCACTACCGTATCTGCAGCTACGCCAGTCTCATTAAGGTAAGTCATGCGCCGCAATTGATTGATTAGCTTTCCGGTAACCTTTGGATGAATAAAAGCGTGACCCTCACAGACCGAACGGATCGCATTAATAAGGGACTCGGCCTCCATATCCTTCAATAAGTAACCATTAGCGCCCTTACGAAGGGTTTCAAACACATAACTCTCATCATCATGAATCGATAAAATAATTACCTTAACCTCCGGGAACATTTCCCGCAGTTTTTGAGTGGCCTCCACGCCATTCTCAATAGGCATATTAATATCCATTAGTACGATGTCTGGTTTAGTTCCGTTACAGAACTCTAATACCTGGATACCGTCACCACATTCACCGATGACTTCGATATCCTCCTCCATGTTCAAAATACGTTTCAGCCCTTCACGAAAAAGCTGATGATCATCCGCCAAAAGAACTTTAATGGGCGTTTTAGTAGAGTTTAAGTTCTCCATCACATTACTCCTTCCCTTTCTCCACGTTCGTCGGAATGTGGATCACGATTGTTGTCCCCTGATTCTCGGCTGATATGATTTCCATTCTGCCTTCAAGCAGCTCTACACGTTCCCGCATACCTACTAGCCCGAAGCTTTCACGATTGCCCTGCGGATTTTTTAATTTCTGCACATTAAAACCTAATCCATTATCCTTAATCACAATCTTAATTAACTGCGCTTGGTAAGTAATCTCTACCAATACGAAACTCGGGTAGGCATGTTTAGCAGCATTAGACAAAGCTTCCTGGACCAATCGGTATACCGCTGCCTCCATGGCTGAAGATAGTCGATGTTCCTGACCTCTGGTTTCCAAGGTCGTCCTCAGCTTCGTCTTCTCCTCAAAATCATGCACATATTTCCGCAAAGTCGGAATTAATCCCAAATCATCGAGAGCCATCGGTCGTAAATTAAAGATGACCTTACGCATTTCTTCCAAGCTGTATCGAACCTGTCCTTTCAAATCTATTACTTCGTCCTGCACTAACCCAAATTCCTGCTTTACCAGCATTCTTTCTACAATTTCCGTCCTAAGGACTAGATTCGCCAGCATTTGAGCAGGACCATCATGAATTTCCCGGGCAATTCTCTTCCGTTCTTCCTCTTGAGCCAGGATTATCTTGAGTCCTATCATCTGTCTGTTCTTGGCAGATTCGACAATTCTCGTCACCTGACCTAGTTCTCCCGACAAATATTCGAGCACTACGCTCATTTGCGAACCAATTGACTCAGCACGTTCTACAGAATTTTCGACACTGCGCACTCGCATTTGTAATTCATCACGTCTTGATCGAAGATAAACCTCTCGCTCACGCGTCATCATGAGTTCGAGCTGTAGCTCCGTAGCCTTCTCATAGGCAATACGGATATCCTTCTCGGAGTAGCGGACAAAGTCCCGGCTGACCTCTGTCAGCCGGATTCTGGAGCGATGATACTGCAGCTCCAGCTTGTCTACTTTTTTCAATGTCTCATCCGTTTCGTCCATGACCCGCTGCAGTTCTTTGTTGAGTGCAGCAAGTTCATCACGCGCAACCTGCAATATTTCAAAAATCTGATACTTGCTGCTCTCCATCACGTCGATGGTATTTTTAATGACGCGATCAATCGCATCGGTTTGAAATTCCACGGATGCTTGCCCCTTTTCTATCGAATCGTTTTAAAGGTTTTCCTTTATATTAACATATCACGATTCGATAGTTACGGTCTTCGTTTTCTGTTCCCATTTTACAGTTAATCCTAGCTGTTCAGAAACTAGTCTTAACGGTACTAAAGTCCTACCTTGTAAAATGATTGGTGCTACTTCAGCACTCTGACGTTTACCGTTCAGCAGATATTCCTTTTTATTTACGGTAAGATCCAGTGCCTTGGCTCCGCGTAATACCATGATCTTCTTATTCACCTGATCCCAAGTAGCGCTGCCTCCGAAAGCATCAAGGACATACCGAATTGGCACATAAGTACTGCCGTCTTTAACAATTGGGGCTACATCAATAGCTTTCTTTGTTCCGTTTACGGTCATTGCTTTCGAGCCAATGCTCATGGAAGCCGTACCTTTCGGTAAGCCTGCATCACTAGAAAGAGATGGCATTGTAAACTTGATATTATCAACGGCAACTGTACCCGTCTTCGCCCGTTCATCTTGGCCTTCCTCTACGTTGACTACATAGAGTCTCTTCAGCGTTGCTGGGAATTTAATGCCTGAGCCTGACAAGTCAATGTTAATGTTCTTCCAACCATTCCAATCGATGATCTTCGCAAGATCCACATAAGCTGTAGCTCCACTGTTGTCTACAAATTCAGCACGCAGCCAATTCAAGCTCATATCGCCCATCACATCAACCGACATCGAAGTTGCAAGCGCTGGAACTGTTTTTCCGCTTGTACCATTAAGCTGAGCATAAGCATACATTTTGCCGCTGCCAGCCGTCATATCATAACTGAGTGACAGCACCTTGGATCCTACTCTTTCAGCCGTTCCATCCACTATTGTTGCAGTACCCTGTACCGCTGGAACATTGGTAGTAAAGTCGATTGGATAGCTTACCTTCTCGAAATCTTCCCATGTTGTAGCTGCTGCTGTTGATAATACAACCACTGCACTAAATCCATCATAACGGGCAATAGCATAACCTGTAGTAACCCCTGCATCCACAGCGTTTACAGTAAGCTTGCCATCTTTCACGGCTCCCTTAAAGCCTACAAACTCCCACTTCAGTGCTGAATCCGGAACATTGATAGTTGTTCCACTCTTCGTTGCCGCTGTAACAGGGACAGACACAGTATTACCGGCTGTCAGTGGCGCTGTAGCTGTTCCTACACTCATACTGGATAGATCATTACCACCTAGAACTGTAACAGTTGTAGAGGCGCTTGCGGCACCGCTTTTAGCCGTTAAGGTAACGGTACCTGGCTTCACTGCCGTTACTTCACCTGCACTTACAGTCGCGCTTCCGCCGCTTGATACCCAAGTAGGATTACCTGCTGCTACATCAATAGGGTTGTAGTAAGTGTCATAACCTTTTAAAGAATACGTTGCCTTTTGTCCAACCAGCAGTGCGGAACTTCCGCTAATTTTGATTCCTTTCACTTCACCTTGCGGTGCGTTAGTGTAGACACCAAGCCCGTTAACGATGCTACGCTGCTCTGTGCCATACTCTGTATTAAAAGTGAGTGTAGTAGAGGTTTCACCGAGGGGCCGGTCTACCATCGTTGTAGAGCCGCCTCCATCGAGATTAAGACCTTTCCAGACTCCGATATTGGTCATAAATGATTGCAATTCGGTTAAAGACATCCCTGAACTATTACCATTTTTCTCAGCAGCTATGATATATACATAACGTCCGTCTTGAGAATATCCTAAAGCTGTGCGTGCACGATAGCCTCCAATGCTGCTAGTAGAACGAGAGAACGTTGCTGCTTTTCCGTTATTTACTAGAATCGTATGTCCGCCGATCATGGTTTGCAGATTCGCAGGGTCTAGCGATTGCTGTGTAGTCTTAGATTTCAGGGAATACACACTTGTTACAGGTTGTCCTACCGTCAAATGGGCAGTAACGTAACGTGCGGCTAAGCCATGTGCCCGCAAAATATAAGCTCCCTTTGGAACCGCCGTAGGGAGTGCAGCATTTTCTGAAATTTGAGTAACTACACCATTCTCAACAAGTACCTCTGTTGGAGTGGTAGAGCTATTTTTAGGGCGGTCGAGTGCAGTCCATACATCTGTGTAGATATACATAGCATTAGCATGACTATAAGTCGAGCTTCCGCCTT
This sequence comes from Paenibacillus sp. VTT E-133280, assembly GCF_002264385.1. Taxonomy (NCBI): domain Bacteria; kingdom Bacillati; phylum Bacillota; class Bacilli; order Caryophanales; family Paenibacillaceae; genus Paenibacillus; species Paenibacillus sp. VTT E-133280. The sequence continues at coordinate 69,850 of NZ_NFUX01000032.1, read as the reverse complement.
CAGGGCTATAAGCACCTTTATTGATACCGGAGATCTCAAACTGTGCGCCATCTGGCGCGGTTACCATCCCCTCAAAACTGTACTCGTCAATAATAGGTTTGCGGTCTTTTGTCACTGCAAAGGCATACATTCCATCCAATTGTGAAGGAGTAGACACCAGTACTCCACCTGATACTTGTCCACCAATAGGAGCACCCTCTCCACCGGTATTAAAATAATCGCCATTTACTGCCGCCACGGCTCCAGTTTCCTTGGCCATTCCGCCTGTACTTTGCCGAGTAGTCAGGTTTCCACCTTTTCCAGTCATCACATCTAAAGAAACGTATGGATTGTTAAGATCTATACGAATGACATCCGCAAGCCCAGAAGCACTCGCCCCAGAACGTGTAGTAGTATATTTATATTTCATCATAATGGCGCCCGAAGTAATCACTTCTTCTCCCAGCTTACTTACTTTAAAAGGAGCTGTGGCTGCAGCTGCAATTGGTGCAGACCCCTGACCAAACAGCATCATACCTTCACTGCCGATTACCGGCATAATCCATAACACACCAGCCAATGAAGCAGCAATCCACTTTTTAGTGGAAGATAATCTTATTCCCCGTACAACCTCGCTACTCTTCTTCTCCAAAACTTCATTCATTTCAACGTAACTCTCCCATCTCTTTTGTACTCTATCAGTCCGTATCAGTGTCTGGAAACTGGTTCCTATTTTTCTAGTACTCTTTTAATAGACTGAAAATAAGCCAAAAAGTTGCGAAGTTGAGAGATTTCAAGCTTTATAGAGTCAAAAATGTCATTATTAAACGACAAAAAAAGCCTGGTATATTTACCAGACTTTACCAATTGTTTCATTGTTTATGAGAGTTGCTTACAAGTAATCTGCCTGTTTCAACATCCGCTGCAGCATCACAGCAGCTTGAGCACGTGTGGCATTTCCTTGGGGCTGGAATTCACTTGTTGTCATGCCCAGAATAATGCCAGATTGCACTGCCTTTGCGACGAACTCAGCGCTTTGATTCTGAATCTTCGACTTATCCTTGAATTTTGCAAGTGTTGAGGCAGAAGTGCCGCTTAGCGTAATCGGATGATTGGTATATTCCATCGCACGAATCATCATAATCGCCATCTGTTCACGTGTTATATTATCATTCGGACGGAAGGTCCCATCCGTATTCCCAGTAATAATACCGGCTTTAGCCGCTGCGCCAATATAGTCTCCAGTTTGTGTGGAAGGCTGCACATCCCGGAAGCGTTGCGCGGTCTCACGATCTCCTAGCAGACCAAGACCACGACTAAGCATTATAGCAAACTCAGCTCGGGTGATTTTTTTCTCCGGATTAAACGTACTACCGTAGCTGCTATCAATAATATTCTTAGCGCTAAGTTCAGCAACAATTGCATTACTCCAATGCTTACCCATATCCGTGAAGGCTCTGGTGGATAAGAAAGTCCCTAATATCTGATTACCAGCGGTACGAGCACGAATAACCGTATAATTACCAACCGTACTGACTTTTGTAGGCAGATAAGCCGCATCGTAATAGGAAAGGTCTAACCTGGCCGCAGATGTCTGCGCACTATTTAATGAAGAAGTAGTACGTACGGTATATTCTCCTGGTACTGTCAGTGCCTTGGCATTCGCATAATTATCACTAATTATCGCAGTCACCCGGACATCCATAAGACTAGTAATGGTTCGCATCCCCATCGTTTGTAGCTTTTGCTCAAAAGGTGTAAATGTGCCTGCTGGAACTTTATCCAAGCGGAACACGAGCGAAATATTTTTACTGTCCGAGATCAAGCTACTCGCAAGTCCGTTCATATCAATATCATTGAGTCCCACACTAAATAGGTTATCTCCATGTCGAATCATAAACTTTGTATTTTTATTACGGTTCACCGCGTCGAGCAATGGTTTTAGCGGAACCGTCACAAAAGCTGCTTGTTCCGTGGAAGGAACCTCAAAAGCTAATACATCATTATTCATCTTATACAGATATTCATAACTGGCAGCTATTCGCTCTGCGTTTAAAGTATATCTTTTTACCGATTGATTATATACAGAACGATCATCCACAATTTGCGAGGAATCGCTCTTTAATAGTGCATACTCTTTTCCAAATTCACTCGTTACAAGTGTTCCTAGATAGGATGGACGATTTCCAGATCCAGTGGTCACTCCGGTTAGATTCTGAACAGATAATGCTGAGAATGAGGATAGTGTATTCCCACTCAAATCCTTAATAGTCCCGGTACCAGACATATAGGACAGGTCCACTGTTTGACCGGTCTTTACAACCGAGGATAACGTTATTTTTAGAATATTGCCTGAGATATAGTAGGATTGCACTCCCAAGCTGCTGCCATCTGCTCTAACTCCAAACTGATTCGCGTAAAGGGAACCGGATGCCTGCATATTCTTTGCAAAAGTAACGGTTAACTCGTCACCTGAAACGGTCGCTGAATTAATCTCCGGTATAGTAGTGCCACTGTTTTCTGAGATGGATACAGGCTGCAGGTTAATATACGCCGCTCGGTTTCCATTCAAATCGCTCACCCCTGCAGAGCCCGGCACATAAGATATTGTCACATTCTGATTCACCGTCAGCGCTGTCTGAAGTGTCAAAGTAACCTGAGTGCCGCTGACCGATACATTAGTTACATAATTAGGCGTGCTGCCCACTAACACAGAGAATTGGCTATTCAGTGGGGGATTGGTTGTAGACAAGCCTTCATTATAATTCAGAATGATTTTAGTCCCGCCTCCGGTTGCACTTTGAAACACTGGCGCAATCGTATCATTACTGTTACGGATATTGAAATCAGTAAAGTCCGCAATATTTTGTCCATAAGAATTTAGCAAAGGATACGAACCTGCATAGTAGGATACCCGAACGTTCTGTCCATTCGATGCTTCACTGCCCAATGTTAAATATACTGTATTGCCACTGGAACTGATCGAGTTGACCCCAAGTGAGCTTCCATCTGCTGTCACTAGGAACTGGTTATGAGCGTAATAGGAAACCGATTTTAGTGTGTCGTTAAAATTTAATACTACAGATCTCCCCGTGATTCGCCCGTCTTTAGGTGTCGGCATGGAGGACTCAATGGAGTTCGTGATCTGTTTAGAGCTAAAAGTGCTCGCTGCATTTCCGCTTGGATCCTGAATCGTCCGCAGTCCGCCATTATAGCTGACCTTTACAATCTGCCCAACAGCTACACCTGTACTCAGCACCAGATAAGTGCTGTCTCCCTGAATATAAACACTTTCAATCGCTCGATTCTCGTCGTTCACCGTAACTCCAAAGCTTGAGGTTAACAGCGCTATGGATGAATTGAGAGACTCATTATATTTCAGACGAATGGTTCGGTTGTTCTCAAGCTGTGCAGATGTGAGCTGTGGAGCAGTTTTGTCCAGAGACAAGGTCTTGAAGCTCCATGAATTTTTACCGCTTAATCCGTCATATAGAACGTTGGCATCACTTGCGTCTACAAAAGCCCCTTTAGCGATATCAATGTAATAAGTTGAATCACTATCTAACGCTACAGAAGGTGTGATTATAAATTCTTTAGCTGTAGTGGTACTCCGGGTAACGTTAACCGGCACCTGAGATCCTCCGCTTTTATATAGAGCCACACCATTGGCCACTGCACTGTTGTAATTCACATCCCGATTAAACGCAATCGAAAAGGATCTGTTGTTAGCAATAGATTCACTTCGATCAGATGGATTCAAAGCACTTAGACCAAGTCCAGTCAAAGATACCGTTGTGAAGGTCCAAGTGTACGGGCCCGAGGCAGGAAATACATTTCCATCTTGATCATAAAAAGCACCTTGGGGGATGGTAACTGTATATTGCGTGCCGTTTAGCAGAGGTGAGGCTGATGACGCTGGATTCAATGTTATGGTTCTGCTGCTTCCTCCTGTAACGGCTGGGGAGTTCACATCGAGCCATCTTGTTCTAGCATCGTTAGCTGCCCCTGGGGACACCGTAATTACACCCGATGCAGGCATCATAGGACGGTCAAAAGTGAGCTGTAGCGCTCCTGTGGTAGATATACCGCCTGCACCGTTAGCTGGTGATGGAGTCATTGGAATTTCAGCTACACCTTTCGTAGAGAAACTCCATACATTCCCGCTAGAAATCCCAGCAAACGTTCGATTATCAACATCCTTAAAAGCATAGGCATCAATAAGAACATAGTAATTCCCTCCGGCTGCCAATGCTTTCTCTAGCGTTAATTTAACTGTAGTAGAGTTAGCATCAGTCAGAACGTTAACTCTAATGTCATCATCCTTTATTCTGAACTCTTGCACGGTTGTATTATCTGCTGAGGACAGGATTCGGATAGAGCCCCCGCCTTTTAACAGCTGCTTATTTAGTGTCAGACTAAGTTCCTTTAAACTCCCGGCATCTACTCTTGCATTACTAGCCGGTGAAAAGTTGCCTGCCGTGATCGCTGTATTACTCTCAGGAGCGGTGGTAAATGCCCATGAAGTAAGTCCTGATTCGTTCCCCTCATTATCTTTAAATAATCCTTTGGGAATTGTGACCGTGTATGCCTTATTCGGAATGAATCGTTGATTTGGCCCTAACTTAAGCTCATATTCTTTTGAACTACCAATTAAGCCATAGCTACCAATAGAAATCGTCACAAAAGGTGTACTATCACCCTGACCTGTAATCGTAATTTCTCCAGCCTGGGGATTCACTTGACGATCAAAGCTTAATTTAAGAGATGACCCAATATTTACAAAGGTTGCTCCAGGTGCTGGCGACACACTAATGCCAAATTCCGCTGCAGCATGTACTGCAGATATTCCAATTCCGATAGAAGGATACCCTGCTCCAAGTACCAGTTCTCCCGCTAGGAAAAGTGCCGTCCATATTGAAATTTTTCTTTTCATGCTGTGATAGACTCCTCTCAAACCATACTAACGTCTTTATGTATACTCTTATATTTCGGTTAAAGGGCTTACAAAGTTTAGTAGTCTACTTCTCTATGAATAGAATCAATAGCGATTACTATCCATTCCATAAAAATAGCCCGTAAGCCGACACTAAGTGCCAGCTTACGGGCTTAAATGATTATAAGAACGTATGATTAACTTCTACAGTCCAGCCTGACCTCTTAGTAATTCTGCTTTATCTACGCGTTCCCATGGAAGATCTACATCTGTACGTCCAAAATGGCCGTATGCTGCTGTCTGTCTATAAATCGGTTTACGCAAATCAAGCATGGAAATAATGCCTGCAGGGCGAAGATCAAAGTTGTTGCTGATCAGTTGAACCATCTTTTCCTCACTGATTTTACCTGTTCCGTATGTATCCACATTAATCGAGACAGGAGTAGCCACACCAATGGCATAAGCAAGCTGGATCTCACATTTATCAGCTAGACCTGCAGCTACAAGATTCTTCGCCACATAACGAGCTGCATAAGCCGCAGAGCGGTCCACTTTAGTTGGATCCTTACCAGAGAATGCGCCACCGCCATGACGGGCATATCCGCCATACGTATCAACGATAATCTTCCGTCCAGTCAGACCGGCATCCCCTTGAGGACCACCAATAACAAAACGTCCAGTTGGGTTAATAAAATACTTAGTTTCAGCATCGAGTAGTTCCGCAGGAACAACCGGCATAATTACATGCTCTTTAATATCTGCCTGAATTTGTTCAAGAGAAATTTCTTCCGCATGCTGTGTAGATACTACGATAGCATCCACGCGTACAGGCTTCTCATCTTGATATTCAATCGTAACTTGTGTCTTTCCGTCAGGACGCAGATATTCCAAAGTTCCGTTCTTACGAACCTCAGACAAGCGACGAGCAATACGGTGAGATAAAGCGATCGGTAGCGGCATCAGTTCTGGTGTTTCATTCGTAGCAAAACCGAACATTAACCCCTGATCACCCGCGCCAATATTTGCTGTTTCTTCAGCCAGCTGTGCTGGATCACGATGCTCTAGGGCAGAGTTTACACCTTGAGCAATATCAGCCGACTGTTCATTCAGCGAGCTCAAAACTGCACAGGTATTATAATCGAAACCATATTTTGCACGTGTATATCCAATTTCTTTAATGGTATTGCGTACGATGGCAGGAATATCTACATACTCAGATTTGGTACTGATTTCCCCGATCACCAAAACAAGACCAGTTGCTACTGCTACTTCGCAGGCTACACGTGCATTTGGATCATTAGCTAAAAATGCATCGAGTACCGCATCGGAAATCTGGTCACAGATTTTATCCGGATGCCCTTCCGTCACGGACTCGGAAGTAAACAAATGACGCCCTTTAATAGACAAGTATAACAACCTCCCTTATGGTTAGTCTGACACTGTATAAGGAGTTCCTTAATAATCACAGGCCAAATTATAAAAAACTATAAAACTAAGAAACTGAGGAGCCTGTTCTTTTTATGAAGGATGATTGCAGTATTTCATGTTTATATTCACTAAACTCTTCAAAAAAATGAACCTTTCCCATATGGAAAAGGTCTAAGGCTTTCCTCAAAAGTCATATTATCTTATTTGGGAGGTGGTGTCAATTACTCCGAAGCCCCTCCATCACAGTATAAATATTGATCCCACGGTATTAAAAAGAAATATCAGATAGGATTAATGAGAATTCCTTCCCCCTGATATTTTTAAAGAAGAGACTGTTCAGCTTGCTTAATGAGTCTCTTCGTGATTTCTCCGCCAACAGAGCCATTATCTCTTGAGCTAAGATGTCCAAGATACTGGCTACGGCCAGAACCACTACCTCCGATTGCTCCTAATTCAGATGCAAACTCTGTGTCTGCTCCGCCTCCATAATGCGCTCCATATAAACCAAATTCAGCTGCAATTTCATATTGCATTTGCTTTAGCATTGCCCGACTTTCCGGTACCACTGTACGATTGTTACGTGCCATGTTACAGCACCTCCTGTGAATTTGTAAGATTACAGGAATATTGTGCGTCCAACATCTACGCTTCAATCGCGCCAATGATTTGTAACTTTGGAAATCAGTTTGAAGGTATGATCAACTACGTTTAAGGGCATTATGAATATATAGTTACACATTATTTTAATGTATATCCACCGCGAACCATGACAACAAGACCAAGGGTTTGTCCTGCTTGGACAGTAATACCACGACCATCGCGAGGGAAGGATAATAAATGGTTAGATGGCGCAGCTACTCCATTTGCAAGATCTTTACCATCTGTTAAATCAGCCACACCGTTTGCATCCTGAGAGTAGATAACCGCTTTACCTGCGCGAACAATAAATTCAGCACCTGCGGAAGCAATTAGAGTTTGTCCTGGTTTTACATCGACAATTACGGATTCATTACTGCTAGTAGTCGGGTTTGTTGTAGCTGTTGGAGCTGAGCTTGGACTCGGAGTAGCTGTAGCTACTGGAGCTGTACCTGTACCACCTGTAAGTGCTTTCTGAATTTGCTGATCAACATAGCTTTTGGTAACCACAGGGTCATCTGCTGTTCCAGGCTGTGAACCTACACCTGCACCTTCAGCAGTAACATTCAATAGTGATCCAGCCCATACACCACCAGCCAGTAACACAGCAGCCGTTGTCACTTTCCATACCGATTTCAATGAAGTTCCTCCTCATGAATGGGGATAAATGCCTATAAAAAAAGAATAGCCTCCGAAGAGGCTATTCTTGCTTCGAAAGGAAGCTAATTATCTTACAGTGATTGAAGTTTCACCAGTAACAACGTTGCCGTTACCATCTGTGAAGGTAGCATCTTTAGCTACTTTTACAATGAGAGAATCAGCAGTGCTCAAGTCGATTGACTTAGCTTTAGTTGCATCAGTGTAGAATGCCAAGTGAACTTTACCATTGTCACTACCTGTACCAGGTTCAACAGAAACGAATGGTGTAACACCTTTGCCATCAACAACCAAGGTAACTACAAAGTCTTTAGCTTCAGGTTTAACGTTAGTACCAGAAGTTGCAGTTGCAATACCATTGGAGAAGGACAATGTCAAGTAGTTGTTTTGAACACTGTTAATAATAGCTTCAGTCAATTTCGGAGCAGTTTTATTAACAAGAGTGTCCGTTGTAGAAGTTTTTCCAGGAACGCTTTCGATTCCATTTCCTGCAGCGTCTGTAATACCTACAACTTCAAACTTATAAGCTTTAGTTTCTGTGATTCCACTTACTGGAACAAACACGCGAACTGTAGCTGCTGTTGGTTTAGTAACATCTCCAACTGCATGTGACACGATTGCATAAGATCCAGAAGGTAGAGCATTACCATTCAGAACATAACTATTTGGATCGCGAAGTGATGCTACATTCAATCCAGAATCACCAGCAGCATTGTCAGTAGCTTCTACAGTGTACAGATGATATCCCGGTTGAGTGATATCAGTAATTGATGCTTTTTCATATGTTACGGATGTAACAACTGGTCTCTTAGAATCATTAGTAGTAACTTTTTCAGCAGTCAAACCAATTGTAGTTGCTGCAGACTTGTTAGGGTCTTTAGCCAAGTCGGATACCAAATTCGCTGCAATGCGAAGTGTATAGTCACCACTTAAACCAACAACTTTAGGGAAGGTAACTTTTGCACCTTTTTTAACAGCGCCAGTAGTATCAATTGTAACTAGTTTACCAGTGGAATTCTCAATTGCACTGACAGCTGCACCCAGATAGTTAATTTCTTCGCTGAAAGTAACCACAAGACCCTTAGAGCCATAAGTAGCACTTACTACAGTTGGAGCAGTAGTATCTTTAGTCAATGTGATAGCTTGGGACAGGCTTGATCCAAGTGTGTTACCCAAAGTATCTTTCACAGCAGATCCAAATACCAATGTACCAGTGAATGTGTTGGAGCTTGGGAAAGCAAAGTTGCTAGGTACTTGCAATTTAATTGTGTCTCCATTGGAGTCAGAATTAACATACATGTTACCAACTTTATCTCCATCAGCTTTCAACAAGGAAACATTACCCTTCAAAGAAGTGAAGTTTACTTTCTTGTCGAATTTAACATTTACATATTGATCACTAACAGGCGTGATGCTAACGATCTTCGGAGCTGCTGTGTCAGCAGTTACAGTAACACTTGTTTTGATTGTGCTTGCTACGTTACCAGCAAAGTCAGTTACGTTAGTCAAGGAAACATCATATGCTGTACCCGATTTCAGATCAGCATTTGTAGTGATTTTAAATGTGTCAGCGGAGTCTCTTACGATCGAAACTAGTGAGCCATTAACAGTTGCAGTGATACCGTATTGTTTAACAGGTTCGCTGAATTGAACATAAATTTCTTTAGTAGTGTCTTTAGCTACAGAGTTGATAGCTTTTACTGTTGCAGCAGTTGTATCAGCAACATTCAACAGAGTAGTGTAAGTAGCAACCTTTGTTCCAGCGGTTGTCAGAACATCATCACTTACTACTACAGTATATTGACCTTTCAAGTAATCAAGTTCTTTAGCATTCAATGTAACTGTCAGTTCAGTGCCAGCTTCGTTCAGGCTCGCATCAGATCCTGCAACTGTTACAGCTTGACCGCTAACCGGTACTACCTTAATAGTGTCAGCAAGCAGTTTGCCATCTTCAATTACAGATTCAGCATTAATTACACGGTTGAATTTAATAACAACTTGTTTAGCGTTTGGAGCTTCTACGGAAAGAACCTTAGGAGCTGCCAAAGTTACTTTAGTTGTGTAGTCGTGATCGTTGTGTTTGAAGGAAATTGAAGTTTCAACGCCTTCTACAAGTGCAGTAGTCAAAGTTACAGTAGTAGTAGTTTTGTCAGAGAAAGTTACAACTACGCTAGTAGGGCTTACTGCTTCAGCAGAAGCTACAGTAGGAGCTGCTTTCAATTGATCAACTGCATAAGCTGTTTCAACTACCAAAGAACGGCTAGCGTTAGCTTTGAAGTTAGTGTCTTTAGCAATCAGACCAGCATTGATTACCGCTTGAGCATAACCTTTAGCCCATGCAGATGCAGTGTTGTCAGATGTAGTTGGTACTTCAAGTTTCAAAGCACGGAACAATACAGCTGCTACTTCTTCAACAGTTACTTTACCGTTGTAGTCGAAGATACCTTTAACAGTATCTTTACCTTGCATCAAGTTAGCTGCAGTAACAGCTTCGATGTAAGGAACTGCCCAGTTCTTAGCGTTGTAACCTTTGTCTTTGTAAGACAATTTGTTAGTTACTTCAGTAAGATCGAACAATTTAGTAACGATCTTCGCGAATTCAGCGCGAGTAAGATCTTTTTCAAGGTGAGCTTGACCATCTGGGTACCCATTGAGAATACCTTTTGCTGCCAAAGCGTCAAATTTTTGTTGCGGAGTTGCTGCTGCGTCACCAAACGCTACAGAGGCAAACATCGAGAATGCCATTGCTGTAGATAATGCTACGGATAAAATTTTCTTCATAACCTTTTTTTCTCCTCCTTGGACGTTCATAAACTGAGATTTTTCTTTAGTTGAGTAGCTCGTGTCACTCATTAGCCGATGCACCCCCTTTCCAGAGTTGAGCAAATTAAGTATAAATAATGTCTGTGACGGGTATCACAGAAACTGGTAAACAATGATCAGGACATGACAATACTAGATTCCTAATTATACCTAAGTATTATACAATGAGCCTCAAGTCACGTAAAGCTAATTTTTCCATTTTGTTAAATTCGCTTTACCACCGGTTAATTTCAACTGCCTGTGTAAATGACTCTACACCTTAAACGCAGAAGATTTGGAAAAGTTGCGGTTTTTCAAAAAAACTTTTCTTTTTTTGTTTCCCGGTACAATCCCAATAGAAGATACATATGTATGTTCTACTAACTATTGTTAATCTTGGGTTGCCACGGAAAATAGTATACCATAGTCGTTTTCAAAACGTCATTATGCAATATTTACTAAGTATCATTAACACTAGTGCCATTTATTTAAACATTCCTACAAAATTTGAGTATAAAGGGTCTGAAAGACCTGATTTCTCACATTCACCATAGGTTGTTTATATGGCAGCTCCCCTTCTGACCTACAGCTCTTAAAGCTATAACCTAAAAACCTTCGCTTATAGGTTCGATCAAACATGTTCTTTTTTCGGTTCGCCTCCTGGTTCAATGCTTTGATGATTCGTAAGCTGATAGCTACTACTTACCGTCACCATCCGGAGATCCGCTTTATAGATAGCATCATGCTGAACGCAACAAAAAAGCGCCGTTTGCCGGCGCTTGCTTCTATTACAGTAGGGTTTAACGAATCTTCATAGATAACTGGATCAATTCCTGACGCTTTTCAGGACTTGAGTTTACATTGTCGTACATTGCATCAATAGCTGCGCGATTCTCGCGGTAGCTCTTTTCATGCTTAATTGTAGTATGAGACCATTCGATAAGGGCATTCTCAGCCACAACAAGCTCGTTGTATGAATCATGGAATCCTGTAGCCTGCACAAGCTCCTCCATGACCTCTTGTGTAATTTCCTGTAGTGCCCTTTTAGCCGCGATTTCCTTCTCCAACACTTTTGCTCTATTCTCAAACATATTCTTGGCTTTCATGTAATCCAACTGTGCTTTTGCTAAAATCGGTTTCATGGTTGGCTTTCACCTTTCAGAAAATAATATTTTCTACGTTATTGTAACGTAAATCTAAGAAGAATACAAAATATATGTCTTTGGTAATTGCTCTCATTACATTAAAACACCGGTCTGCGAATATTTTTTCGCAGGCCGGTGAACATTTTATTTGCTTTAGTTAAAGTTCTTCGGGAAGATGCTTGTACTCTTTTGCAAAAGTGCAACTGTAATCTTTCCAGCCTCCGCTCTAGTCAATTTACCCTTTGGATTAAAGTTATATACAGGTTTCTTCTGTCCTGTAACCGTCACGGCGCTTCCTTCCATAATCTTAGCTTTAGACACAGCCTCAATGGCAGGGCGTGAATAGAAATCCATATTACTTGTATCAACAAACGATTTACTTAAGGTTGCCAAGAGTTTATTGTCATTCAAAGACATCTTCAACTTCAGCGCCCTAGCGATCATTACTGCCGCTTGTTCACGTGTTAAAGCTTGGTCAGGTCCAAAGAAGCCATCACTTAGTCCTGTAACAATACCCGCCCTAGCAGCAGTCTCAATATGTTTGAAATCCCAGGTAGCCGAAACCGCTTGTGGGACAATATCGAAGAATGTTTGCTTATTGGCATCATAGTTTAAAGGAATACTCAGAGATTTCACCAGTAATGTAGCGAATTCGCCACGTGTTGTTAAATCATCTGCGCCAAATGCATCTGCACGAAGATTAGTCATGAACCCTTTCGAATACAATCCATTCATAATATTTCTACCCCAGGGGTGATTTGTAATATCAACAAAACCACGACGTAGCTTCATAACAGTGTAATAACCAAACTCATCAAATGGAACTGTGATGGTGTGCTTCTTCGTATCAACTTCTCCACCTATGTTTTCCCATTTCCCAGCATCGGTATAGCGGAATACTGTTATTGTCGACCCCACTTCATCCACAATGCTGGAGTTAAAAGTAAGCGTCAATTCACCGCGTTGAGAAGGTACAATTTTACGAGTTTGACTGTACTGCGTAAAATACCCCGTCTTCCCGCTAGCGTCCACAAAATGCGGAGTAACGCCATTGGTTTCAATATTAACACCATCTTCTCCTAGACCACCACTGAGCCAGTAGATATCAGATACTCTTGAAAAATTATTTGTAGAGACGGTTGATGTAAAGCGCAAAGCGAGATCCTGCGGGATCACAAGTTGGCCTCCCCCACCTTCTGTTCTGTCATCGCTACCAGTGACGTTAATTATATTCCCGTAATCATTCTTTCGTTCAACGACACCGTCAGCGGGGTCAGCAATACCAAACAATAATTTTGTATTAGGATAATATTTCGCAGCACCAGAGCTCGTAAATCCCTTCATAATAGTCCCTTTAGGGAAATTCAATTCCAGAGCTTTATTGAAAACACTATACTTCGTAGCTACCTTCTCTGCCATATACTGTGTATCGATCTGTACCGCACTGGCATAATAGACATCTATAGTATCGCTAATTGTAGAGTTAGCACGTACGATTTGTATCTTAATTGGCGTGGATTTGTCTGCCTTCAAACCTACATAATCATAGGTAAAACGATCTGAATTCGGAAAATCCGTACGTTTTTTGGCTTCATCCTTACCAATTATTACTTTGGTAGCGCCTTCTGCCTCAATATCAAAACGAACAAAGTTCTTGTTAACAACAATTTGTTTACCTACCGTTGGTACAGGTGAGAGAAGACGATATGGAGCTACTTCACGTACTACCTCAAGACGCTGTGTAGTTCTTGCCCCAGTCTTATTAATAAGCTCAAGGGTATAAACTTGACTTCCTGGAGCATCAAATTTAATGTCACGTAATCGTAAGATAAAGTTCTTAGCGCTTCCGATGTACTCATAGTACAGGCCATTTGCAGCCAACTCATCAGGGTAACGTTTTGGCCCAATAGGTTCCTGTTCAATGTCTGTAAGCAGCTTATCTTGACCCGTCGAAGAAAAGACCAACGTAGAACCTTGATACAGATTCAGCGTCGTAGCACCGCTACCTTGTAGCACCAAGTCGAATTTATCTTTGCTCGTTGTATATTTTTCATCCTTATATACAATTTCTGCTGGCAATGCCAGAATGGCATTACGCTCAACTTCATTAGAAAGCGTTGTTCTTGTAAAAGGTAGACGATTATCTCCCAAAGTAGGGTGGAATTGTTTTATACCAGAAGTATTGGTATCAATAATATAAATCTTCAATTCTTTTTTAATAATCCGCTGATTCCCAGCATTATCTAGTGAGACTCCTGTGAATACGATTTTATTCTCACCATACACAAGAGGCCCTGTCTGACTGATTTTTAAGTCGAAATTGAAATCTGGTTTTGTCATTGATACTTCAAACTTAGGTTTTTCAGGTAATGATTGACTATCAATACCATTAATCTGCACTTGTGCGTTTGTGATATTCTCAAATCCAATATATTCGCCGGCTACAGTTAGTCTATTATTGGCACTTGAATCGAATTCATAGGTTTGTCCATCCTGCAAGTTGCTTACGTAAATATAATTTTTAGATACATATGAAATATCAGCATTATAATAAGACTCTGATCCTGTATATCGGAACTGTACTTTCTGCTGACCGTTAGAGAAACCCGTTATTTTATAAACGTATTCGTTTGTACCGGTAACCGCTTCTGGAACAGGAGGTATACTTAACGGTTTATTACTCAAAGGTAAATAGTTAGCAGTTAAAATAGCTGAAGTTGATTTATTTGTTTTTGCTAAAATATAAAAGGTATCACTTTCTAATTGTTGACCATTTAAAGGCAATTTAGAGATATTAGTAAGAGCTCCTGAACCTGTATATCCAGGGAGATAGTACATTTCTGTTATAACAGTCTCATCTTTTAAGAATTTATAAGAATAGATATGAGAACTACTGTGGGTACCATAATCAACGGATAGCTTAAAGTCATTTACACCTGGGAGAATATCTAGATTTGTGTTAGTCGTAAATTTAACCAATTTGTACGTTGGAGTAACGCCATCAGGACCAGGAATAGTTAATTCCTCATCCACGTTTTTTATCGTAACAACTTTTTCAGTACTGGTAGTACCTTTGTTAAGAGTTAGTACAGCACTTGTTTTGAATGGAGCTACATTATAAGGCACCAATATTTGTCCTGTAAAACCTGCAACACTAGGTGTCAGGTCAGCAGTTAATGTCGGTACTTTGTCATTTAGAATATTATAGTCGACTGAATTATGATTGATGTTCAAAGAAGCAAACGGTTGATCCTTATCAAAGAAATAAACCGATCTGTCAATGGTTATTGAATCCGAAGCATTTTGAATTACGATTTTAAGAGTACTTAATCCCGGATTCAAATTCAAAGCAGGTGTAAAAAATGTTCCGTCTTCCAATAAGGAGGTTTGCAGAGCTGTTCCGCCATTCACGGAGACACTAACTTTCGTTGCATTCGCTACTTTACCTTGGAGAGTAACTGTAGATACCGGCACAACTACTTGTGTTCCTTCATTTAAATTAAGTGCAGAAGGTCCACCCAATACTTTTAATTCGGTTACGTAAGGAACTTGATCATAAAGCACATAGAAAGATTCTGAGCGTTGGAGATTACCTTGCATTCCAGAGAAAGTAATCTTATTAAAGCCTGTATACAAAACAAGACCAGACGCTACGAAGCGATTGTCCGGACTATTGTTATCTGTTGTAACTGTTCCCGTAGTCAATCGAGTCGAATCCGTTACCCATTTTTTAGATGAGCTATCCTGAGTCAACTGCTCAACAGTAACCTTCATTGTAGATGAAGTTACCTGTGAGTAAGTCCCTGTAATCGAAAAGGTAGGATTACTTATTTTGTAGACACTAGAACGACTAATTAACCCCTCTGGGTTTTGATTATCTGTTGTTGGCACAACGTCCTGCTTCAACAAAACAGTATTACGTAATGTGAGATCATCCGGACTGAAGAAAGTCGTAGAGCTCGTGGTAGCCGCTGCCGCTATCGGCGTGTATTTACCTGGGAACATAGAAACGATCAAAGCCGCCAGCATCAGCCAAACGAACGGTCTCTTAAAGCGTTGCATGTGTTATATCTCTCCTTTGAGTATAAGTTCTCGTAAACCTTCACTTTGTTCTTTATCGGTCATAAGTAGCGATATTTTTAGGGAAAACAACAAAAAACTCATCCGAAATCGGATGAGTTTTGTTAAGTTTAGAAAATTTTAGAATAATTGCTTAGTCGCTTAAGACTTAGAGCCTCTTTCCGGATCAGCCTTCATGCGCATTCTTAAAAAGAAATCAATCAGTGGACGTTTAGTCTTACCAATCAAACCTGTGATTTCAGCACCGATCTGCAAGAAGAAGAGCATGATGCAGATAACCACGAATGTAACCCAGTTTGCTTCATAAAGAGCTGCGGATGATTGAATAACAGCTAAAATACCGAAAAATGCAGCAATACCATAAATAATGAGTACAGTTTGGCGGTGGCTAAAGCCAAGCTCGCGTAGACAGTGATGCAAGTGACCTTTATCTGGTGCAAAGATTGGTTTCTTCTGCAGCTTACGGCGCACGATCGCAAAGAACGTGTCCGACAAAGGTACACCGATAATAAGCAAAGGTGTAATAAACGAAACTACAGCGATCTGTTTAAATCCTAACAAAGCAAGTAATGCCAAGCAAAAGCCTAAGAACAGCGAACCCGTATCTCCCATGAAAATCTTAGCAGGATGGAAGTTAAAGAACAGGAACCCGATGATGCTACCCAGAAGCAACAGACACAGCATTGCCACCATGGTGTTTCCCATCACAAAAGCCATTGCCGCAATCGTAGCAATTGCAATTCCTGATACACCAGCCGCAAGCCCGTCCAGCCCGTCGATCAGATTAACGGCATTGGTAACACCGACAATCCAGAAAATCGTAAGCGGGATAGCAATCCAACTCTCCAGTGAGGAATACGTATTGTTAAATGGAATATTCACAAAATCTACAGTAATACCAAAGCCGAAAACAACGATACAGGCTGCGATAATTTGGCCCAGTAGCTTCACTTTTGCTGATAATTCGAACCGGTCATCAAGTGCCCCGATAAGTACAATCAGTCCGCCACCACATAGCAGCGCTTTGATGAAGTTGACCTCCCGCGGAGTGAACTCGTATGGAATAATCGGCAATACGGCAAGCAGGCCTAACACAAACGCTAGAAAAATAGCTAATCCGCCAAGGCGGGGCATAATTTTCGTGTGCACTTTACGAGCATTCGGCACATCTGTTGCACCAATCTTGATGGCGAATTTCTTCACCAAAGGTGTGAGGCCAAGTGCGAGTCCCATGCATACGATAAATCCAGCGATGTATATGATTAACATTTGATCAGTCGACCCCCATTTCTCTACCGCATTGAATTATACGCTGTTACAAAAACAAATTCCAATCCTTTATTTAGGCTATTTATCTCATTTTCTAGGTGAATATCGGCATTTTGCTAGACTTTTGTTACTTTATCTTTCTCACGCACCACTTTTAATGCGAATTTCGGCAGTGCAAGCATTCGTTTGTACCGTGTAGGTTCTTTTAGGAGACGGTACAACCATTCAATTCTCATTTTTTGGAACGCTATTGGCGCTCTTTTGCTCTTCCCAGAGATCACGTCAAAGCTGCCACCGACCCCCATCATGATCGGAACGCCAAGTTTGGACTTATATTTAGCAATCCAAGGTTCCTGACTATCTGCACCTCTGGCCACAAATAATAAGTCAGGGTTAGTATTAACAATTTCAGCGATAACCTCTTCGTCCGCATCCGAACCAAAATAACCGTCATGATATCCTGCAATGATAACACCCGGATATTGCAATTGTAACCTTTCAGCGGTTTCCCGAATCACCTCAGGCGTAGAACCTAGAAGATATACCTTCCAGCTATATCTTTCACCCTGTCGCATCAATTCATGTAACAGATCATAACCTGCTACCCGTTCGGTTACCGGTTCATTACAATAATTAGAAGCCCAGACAACTCCTGTCCCATCGGGGACAACCAATTCAGCCGATTTCATAATATCCATATAAGCTGGCTCTTCCAGTGCAGCCATAACCATAATTGGATTGGCTGTAATCACTTGATGCGGGATACGGGTCTGAACAGCCTCCGTCAAATAAGCAACTGTAGCTGCCATATCCACTTTCGAGACTCTAATCCCAAAAATAGGAACTGTAGGTACCGCGCTGTCTGCTTTCACTTTAGATCATCCTTTATGGTGAAAATATTCTACAATTTGCCGAGCTGGTGCCTCTGCTGCTTGAATCAACTTGGTGATGACCTCATCCCGTTCGGTTCTCCATTTCTTTGCGGTGTTCAAAAGATGGACAATCTCGTTAGCAACATGTTCAGCATCTAGTGTGTTTGTCGCTCCAACAGGATGGCACTGGATTCTCTTCAGAAAATGATCGATCTTCGGATCATAAGAAATACCTATCAGCGGAACACGTCTTCCAGCCGCATAAATCAAGCTATGAAGTCGCATTCCGATTAAAACATCACATTGTCCCACTTCCCGTAACATTTGCTGCGGGTGAATAGCATCCTCACAAATACTAACCTGCCCACCCTGCTCGGTTATACTTCCTTTCAGCTTCTCCATCACATAACGTGAAGCCTCATTATCCGAAGGAGTGTGAAAAGGGAGGAATCGCAAATGCAATGGAATCTCACGGTTGGCCTTAATCAGGCCTTGCGCAAGAGTATCCAGTTCTCTGCGATCTTGCTCCCAAAAACGTACTGATATCCCGATCACCGGAAGCGAGTCTGCTGATGCCGAAGATTGTACAGCAGCATCAGGGTCTTCCTCCGGTAGAGACAAGCCCATAACCGGATCGGGAACAACTTCTACGTTCTTCTGTTCTAGTCCCATAGATAGAAGAAGCTCGCGGGATTGTTCATCCCGCACAGATATATAGGTACATTTACGAAACACTGATTTGATAAAAGGGTAAAAAAGTTTGCGATTCACTGGCCCAATGCCTTGAGCATAGATAAAGGTGGGTCTCCCCATCCATTGAGCAAGTTTGATAATCCCTAAATAGTACGGAATACTCTTGCTACCTGTTACATCCTGTAACAAGCTACCCCCGCCACTAATCAGACCCTCGCTCTCATAAATCGCTTGACGGACTTCAACAAGCTTCATCCGGTGCACGGATTTGACTCCATAGGTCGCAGTTGTCCACTCAGGATCAATGGATAGTACTATAGGCTCAATGGATATACCCAAAGCTTGAGACTGTTTCTGCAGTGCAATTAGAATAGACTGCAATACCGCCTCATCTCCACTGTTACGAAAACCATAGAAACCAGAGATAACTATCTTTTTAGGAGTGGCGACCATCGTTTCCAACACCCTTCTGCAATCTGCCATACGATTACGGCAATTACACCAATGATCAGTCCGAGTCCAAGACCTAACAGTCCACGAACTAGCGAGATCAGAACTGGTGAATGAATATGTGCAAAGGTATCCACCATGGAGAGCTGACCAATTACGGCAATAATCATGATAAACGCTGCACTCCGGTATCTAAAGGCTAAGAATGCACCCAGAATTAAGAGTGGATGAGCTAGTAAAAATTCTTTATTACGTGGCCGGACGCCGACTGTATTCTCAAGGAATGTACGGAAGGCCATCTCTAAAGGTGTTACGTTGCCCCCATTTCCGGTTCGGCTCAAATAATACATACCCACTACTCCAAGAACTGCAGCGGCAATAACCCAAGCTAGTGTAATAGGTGTCCGCAGCAGCTTGCCCGTCTTGTTGAACACAAATTCCCCACGATACAAAAGTACATATAGTGCCACAAGGCCGATAGGTGCCATATGAAGCAGACTAACACCACGGAACTGGTCCAGCACTAGACTATAAGTTATGTTGTTGAGCAGTGCGATCACAAATGGCACGGCGCTCAAAGAAATTAATGAAGTCTTCAGATAAAGCACCAGACTATGTGTGAACCGACGTTGCGGGCTCATAGCCTTATAGGTAAGGTTATTGCTCCGTAGAGGAGGCCCCATTTCATTGACCTTACGAATGGCCAGTACAACAGCAAGAGTCGGCGCACTTATCGCTGCTGCTAGTGCCAGCCCCTGCTCAAACATTTCTGGTTTCAAGACCAGCAGTCCTGCACTTCCCAGTAATCCAAGTACCCATGCAGGAATCGTAAGCCATGGAATAAAGTAAGAAATCAGCAGCGCTACTAAAGAGACTGCACCAACTACCGCAACAAGCTTGAAGTAACGTTGATAAGACGAATCTACAACCTCAAATGCCGTAGCTTGTCCTAGTTTAAAGCCATTATCTTTGATCTGTTCAACGGCGCCTCCAGGTTCACTCAGACTGGTGACAAGGTTGTCTAGCGTATCTGTAATCTGTGCCTTTGCTGTATTCCGTGAAGGAATTGTATTTAAATAAATCATGCGAATATTGCGATCTTTTGTTGCCAAAGCGAAACGATCTGAGATCACTTTTGGATCTAAGGCAGAGTCCCCTTCGCTAAGGGAATACAACCGTGTTACGTTATAGTCCAGCAAATAAGCAAGCTTGTTAAAGCCCTTCTGCTGCTTCTTAATATTCTCAATCGCTGCAATCCCGATTCCACGTTCTTTGAGGAGATTTGCAAAGTCAGTGATACTAGCCGTATCGGCATCATCATTAAACCCTTTAACGGACTCTCCCTCGAATAGGATTCGTTTCACACCCAATTCTTCATAACGATCTAACAGCTTCTTAACGGTCGCTTTATTATAAGTCAGAGAATCCACCAGACGCGGCACAATGGTAAATCCTTTGTCATGCAACATCTCCAGTGTAAATGGATCTGGCTGAAGTGGCTTCAGTGTAGCATCTTCTATTGGAGTCTCAATAATAAGACCTTGTTGTCCGCGGAAACTCCATTCCTTCGAAGTAATCCCAAGATTACCGAATGCCTCTTTAATGACAGGCGCCAGGGCCTGGTAGTAATCAGGATTAGTAAAAAGAATATAAGTATAGTTCTCATTCACCGGAATAATTGTATCCGTAAGATTAGCGATATCAGCCGCTCCCCACATCATGAGACGACGTGCCTTACGATAATCTTCCAGCGTGCTTTCGTAAATCGCCATACTCTGAACACCAGCATCTTTTAGACGATCTAACTGTTCGGAAATATAATCCTGCGGATTTGCACGATAGCTTGCTACTTCAACTAAATCCCGGTAATCAAATACAAATTCCACTGTCTTGGAAGACTTCTCCGTCTGCAGACGGTCATAGACAACTGGCAAGGCAGCTAAAACGCCAACCACAACTATGATCCACAGCCACTTCCGGGAAGAAATATTCCAACGTTGCCATTTTTGCTGCACCAAAAGTACCTCCTCTTTCACTTCAAAACTCTTTTTACAAAAGTAGAAACGGATCGTCATCCTTTAGAGACGGTACCCGTTTCTACGTTAAAAATATAATTTCAAAATATAGAATGCGATCTATATTCTTATTTTATTGTTCCCCGTCAACGCGGGCCATAACCAGCTTGGATAGTGTAGCTACCTTGTCTTTAGCATTCTGCAAGGATTCACCCACAACCGCAAAATAAACTTTAATCTTTGGCTCGGTACCTGAAGGACGCAGGCAGAACCACGAACCGTCAGCCAGCAAATACTTTAGTACATTTTCCTTCGGCAGACCATTCAAGCCTAGCGAATAATCCAGCACCTCTGTAACGGCAGATCCCGCAATTTCTTGTGGTGCATTTGTACGCCAATCATTCATGATGCCTTGAATTTGCGCAACGCCATCCTTACCTTTCAATGTACGAGACTCCAGGCTTTCCAAGAAGTACCCGAACTGCTCATACAATTCCTGAAGGACATCATATAATGTTTTGCCTTGAGCTTTGTAATAAGCACCTGCTTCAGCGACCAACATAGCCGCAAGAACGGCGTCCTTATCACGGGCATAGTTACCTGCAAGATAACCATAGCTTTCTTCATAACCGAAAAGATATGTGTAATCTCCGGATTGTTCGAATTGAGTCATTTTTTCACCAATATATTTGAAGCCTGTTAGCGTATTAAATACAGTTGCACCATAATGAGAGGCTACAGCAGCCCCCATCTCGCTCGTCACGATAGTCTTCACAACTGCACCATTGCTAGGCAACTTACCTTGTTCCTGTAAACGGCTCAAATAATAATGAATCATCAAAGCTCCAGATTGGTTGCCCGACAAAACAACAAATTTACCTTCATTGTCACGAACCACTGCCCCCATACGGTCTGCATCGGGATCTGTGCCAATTAAGATGTCTGCATTCAACTCCTCGCCCAGCCTCATAGCCAGTGTAAAGGCTTCGCGTTCTTCCGGGTTCGGTGATTTTACAGTGGAAAATTCGGAATCTGGTTGTTCTTGCTCAGGCACAACATGCACCTGTGTGAAACCAATTTTCTCAAGCACTTGGCGGACTGGCAGGTTACCAGTACCATGTAGCGGGGTGTATACGATTTTGAAGTCTTTTCCAAGCGTAGAGGCGATCTCTTCACTTGCAAGACTAACCGCAGCGACCGTATCGGTAAACGCTTCGTCATCCTTCTCACCCAGCCAGTGCAGCAGGCCTTGACGCTCTGCTTCTTCTTGGGAAATCCGTTTCACACCATCAAAAGTGTCAACCCCTAATATGTAAGAAATGACCTTTTCGGCTTCGTCAGGGACAAGCTGTCCACCTTCAGAATTATAAACCTTATACCCGTTATATTCAGGCGGATTATGACTTGCAGTAATGACAATACCGCCCGTTGCCTTCAAATGCCGCACGCTGAACGATAATTGTGGTGTTGAGCGCAGAGAAGTGAATAAATGAGCCTCAATGCCATTAGCAGCCAGTACAAGAGCAGCCTCAAGTGTGAATTCAGGCGAGAAACGACGAGAGTCATGAGCGATAACAACAGAAGGTCTTCCCTCTCCAGTATGCGTCTCCAGAATATATTTAGCGAAACCTTGCGTAGCTCTACCTACCGTATAACGGTTGATACGATTACTACCCGCACCAATTACACCACGTAGACCACCTGTACCGAATTCTAGATCTCTATAAAATCGTTCCTCTAGCTCCTGTGGCTCGTTCTCCAGCGCGCGCAGCTCCGCCTTCGTAGATTCATCAACGGAGGCGTTCTCCAGCCAGCGTGATAAGGTTTCTGCCGCTTTCGGGCTTAATTGAGTCATTTAGAATCTCTCCTTCTCCATGTATAATAAATAATTCAAAGTAATATTAGCTCAGAGCAAACATAATTTCCCCAGAGGCAACAACTTTCCCCTCAACCGACGCAGTAGCCTGTCCTTTTCCAATACTGCCCTTAAGGCGAGTAATCTCTACTTCAAGAGTGAGGGTGTCTCCCGGTACGACTTGACCACGGAAACGGAATCCATCAAGCCCGGCTAAAAAGCCAATCCGACCGCGATTCGCTTCCACCCCCAGAATAGCAACTGCACCCACTTGTGCAAGAGCTTCTGTAATCAGTACGCCCGGCATTACCGGATAACCCGGAAAATGACCTGCGAAGAAAGGCTCGTTGATCGTTACATTTTTAATGCCGACTGCTCGTTTACCCATTTCGATCTCAGTGATTTTGTCCACCAGCAGAAATGGAGGCCGATGGGGGATGATTTCTTGAATTTGATTGATATCCAGCATTATAAATAAAACTCCTTTCGGATGTTACTTCATATTATTCTTCGCCGAAATGCATAAATTTAGGCAGCTTCGGTAAAAACTATATTATCCTTCACCACCTGCAGAAGTGGAGGTTGAGATAAGGGGTTTTCTCCACCAGATGCGATAGCATGGCGGAGAGGGCCCTTTTTGCTGCCCGCAGCCCCCCACCATTATACATTTATCCGTATAAAAAAGAAAACTCCCTTAAGCAAGAAGGGAGTCGTTATCCTTTTAAATTATGGAGCAAAAACCAAATCATAGACATGTCTCCATGTGCTCCATTGTAGAACATCGCTAAACTCTTTTTTGCCAAGGACAACGTAACCGACGACCAGCCCGCCTCCAAGTGCAACTACGAGAAGCAAAGGAATAAGAATCCACTGGATAAGTGTCCATTTTGATAATCCTCGCCGCTTCGGCTCTTTCTTGTCTTCTGGTTTGTCTTCCGACTTCACCTTTTTCTGACGTTCCATTCCTTCACCTCTACCCGCGCATGTTATTGGCCAGACCTAGCATCTGATCACTGGAAGAAAGCGCCCGAGCTGCGAGTTGATACGTACGTTGAATCTGCATCATTTCTGTCATTTCTGTGGTCATATCGACATTTGACTGCTCCAGCCACCCTGAGCGTACTCCAATTCCAGACGCCTCACCTGCCGCTCTTTGTACAAAAGCCTGCTGTGCTGTAACTCCATCGGCAAGCATATAGAAATTCCCGTCCACTGCCTTTAAAGCATTCTGTGTCTTAGGTTCTACAATCATTATAGTACCTGCTACCCGAACAGGTCCATTCTCTGACTGTTTCGTTAATACACGACCGGATTCATCAATAGCTGCATTCACGCCCACAGGGACCGTTAAAGGATTACCTGTTGTATTCAGTACCGGATTCCCCGTATTATCTACAAGAACCATCTTCGTTGCATCGGTAGTGTCAGGCGTAAAGTGAAAGTCGCCTTGTCTTGTATAAGCTGTAGTTCCATTGACCTGAACGCCAAACAGCCCATTACCCTGAAGTGCCAAATCGGTTGGATTACCCGTTTCTTTAAGGGGGCCTTCTTCCCAATTAGTCGTAATCGAAGGCACATATGTCCCAAATCCAATATTAAAGCCTAAGGGTGTAGCGCGACCCGGCTGATCATAGTCATCCGATTGCTGCTGCACACGAGTAAGCACATCCTCAAAGGAGCCCTTCTTGCTCTTATAACCATTTGTATCCATATTGGCTAGGTTATCCGCTATAATATCAAGCCGCTGCTGAAGGCTGGACATGGAGACTGCTGCACTAATCGTTGAGTTATTCATAGATCAAACCTCCTATAAGCTTTACCTGTAAAGCTCATTTCATAAGCAGTGCCTATACCCTGCCAATTTCAGTTACAGCCTTCTGCAAGCTGCTATCATAGTATTGAACGATCTTTTGGTTCGCTTCATAAGCCCTATATGCGGCATTCAAATCTACAGTTACCTGAGTAGGGTCAACATTGGAGCCCTCTAAATATCCTTGACGCACCTGTAAGTTATCAGTTGCATTGGAGTAACGAATGTCCGCTGCCGCTATATCATCAGCATGAAACACACCCTTACCATCACGCACAAGCTCCTGCGGCTTTGTAACTACACTCACACCAATTTTGGTCCCTGTCGGAAGTCCTGTTTCTGGATTTAATACATTGCCCTGCCCGTCCACTTTAAGGGTGTCCTGATTTCCTGTCAAGACGAGAGGTTTGCCAGTGGAATCAAGAACCTTGAAGCCTCCACTGCTCAACACTTCTCCCGTAGCTGCATTTACTGAGAAGCTTCCATTTCGGGTAAATAGGTTATTGCCATCAGTATCCTGCACAGTAAAGAAAGCCTGCGGACGGTAAATAACCTCACCCTCAGGACTTACATATTTCCCTGAACCATCAAAAGCTATATTCTGACCCGTCACAGGGTCGGCGACTTGCAAATCCGTAGATAAAGCAAAATCCATAGATTTGCCGCTCTCCCTTAAATCACCCTGTAAATATTGGGAAATCGACTGTTCTGCAAAAACCCCTGTATTAAGGCGCCCAACCGGTGTAGTGGTGCCATTACTCATAGCTGAGATCAAGACATCCGGAAAAGCATGATTAACACTATCAACCTGCTTATATCCCGTTGTATTTAAGTTAGCGATGTTCTGTGTTGCCGTATCGTGTCTACGTTGCTGCGCAACCATACCTGCGGCGGCCGTATATAATCCTCTTATCATGAAGGTAGTCTCCTTCCGAATCTAATGCTACCATTTATATCGGCTGCTTAGAACTTTTTCTTTACGACCTTGTCCAAATTGTCCAGCATAATTCCTGTTCCTTTTACCACACAGTGCATAGGGTCTTCCGCTACCCAGACAGGTACATGTAATTCTTCTGAGAGTAGCTCGTCCAATCCGTTAAGCAAAGCACCTCCACCAGTGAGAACCACACCCCGGTCAATGATGTCCGCAGACAATTCTGGTGGTGTACGCTCCAGTACCGATTTAGCTGCAGCCACAATGGATGAAACCGGATCCCATAATGCTTCCTTTACCTCTCCCGCCGTAATAGTGAGCGTCTGGGGAAGTCCGCTTACCATGTCCCGGCCACGAATGTCCATTTCGGATTTCATCAAACCAGGTCGAACCGTACCAATAGTAACCTTAATATCCTCTGCTGTCCGTTCACCGATCAACAATTTATACTTTTGTTTAATATATCTTAAAATGGCATCATCGAACTTGTCTCCAGCGACTTTAATCGAAGAAGCGGTAACGACGTCGCCCATTGAAAGTACGGCTACATCCGTCGTTCCGCCACCGATATCGACGACCATGTTTCCACTTGGCTGATAAATGTCCATTCCCGCTCCAATCGCAGCGGCCTTTGGCTCTTCTTCCATAAATACTTCCTTAGCCCCGCTACGTTCTGCCGCTTCCCGAATGGACTTTTGTTCCACAGATGTAATATTTGTAGGGGCGCATATCAGAATGCGAGGCCGTGAATACCAGGTACGACCGCCAACACGGTCAATAAAATACTTCAGCATCATTTCCGTGACTTCAAAATCTGCAATGACACCATCCCGTAAAGGACGGATCGTTGTTATATTTCCGGGTGTACGTCCAACCATGCGACGTGCCTGTTCTCCCACCGCAAGGACTCTCTTCGTATCACTTTCAAGTGTGACCACGGAAGGTTCATCCAGAACGACTCCCCTTCCCTTAACATGTATGAGCACATTGGCCGTGCCGAGGTCGATTCCGATATCCTTGCTAAACATAATGAAAGAGCCCCCAAAGTGTTATTTTAATTGAAAAACAGCAGTTAGTACTAAATTTAAAAATAACATACTTTAGGGGAACTACACAATGTTTTAAAGCTTAATATTTCCTTAAATTTCCGAAAATCTCATGGCTTTGATGCTACAGCAACCTCACGTTTTTTCCCCGTCGTTTTTTTATATTTAATTTTTGTGGCTTCTCCCCCCCGAAGATGTCGGATGGATTTGTGATATTCAAGAATGTGCTTCACCTGATCGGCCAGATCAGGGTTGATCTCTGGCAGACGCTCCGTCAAGTCTTTGTGCACCGTGCTCTTTGAAACGCCAAATTCCTTGGCTATGGTCCGGACCGTATGCCTGGTTTCCACGATGCAGCGTCCGATTTTGATCGTACGTTCCTTGATGTAATCGTGCACGCTCCCGCCTCCCAACTGTGGATAGTTTGGTACATTATATGAGGGGCGGGCTTATATATTCGCGCTTTCAAGACATGACAAGCCTCCGAGGGCTCATTTTATTTAATGGACAACCCAAGAAGCCTTGTTATTCGCATGACGGAACGTCGTTAGTCCTTTAAAGACATAAACCGTTTCTCATAGAAAAATAAGGCTCTTTATAAGCATACTGCTTACGAAGAGCCTTATTTACACACAAAAACAGGGGGCGAAGGCCCCCTGTTATAAATTTTCTTATCGTCCTGGCAGTAACTCTGATGGATTAACTACTTTGCCATCCTTGTACACTTCAAAGTGTACATGATTGCCAAGATCCTTCTCGATTTCACTACGACCTGCGGTTGCAAGCGTATCTCCTTGCTTCACAACATCGCCTTGTTTCACTTTTGTGTCACCAAGACTTTGGTACACGGTCTTCATGTTACCTTGATGGGTAATCTCAATGACCTTACCTAACACTGCAACATCTTCCACTCTAGTAACTTCACCGCTAAGCGCTGCTTTAACGTCGAACGTATTGTTGTCTTCACGGGCAAGATCGATACCGACATTAGGAATAAATTTGTCGTTATACTGCACCATTGCGGCAACGTGATTGTCCTCTGTACCATTTTCATCATAATACGGTTTGACTACTTCTACTTCACCTGGATTGGCTACTGGCCAAACCAGGCTTTCCGCTGAAGCAAGAACTTCAAGGGCATCTGGATTACTGTTTGCAGTACCAGCTTCATTGGTCGAAGCTCCTACTTGCTGTGATGTGGCGGCGGTGTCCTGTTTAAGCGGTTTTTGGCCGGCATCCTGATAGACCCACACCAAAGTTAGTATAATTGCCGCTGCCGCCGTGTAGACTGCTGGGAACACCCAACGTTTAGATAACATCTTGCTCCATGAAGAAGGTTTAGCACCTAAATCTCCCTGCGATTTTTTGAGAGATTCATCATGGTTTGTTTTGTTTTTGTCTTGTTCATTCATATGGTTATCACCTCAGTAACCAGTGTTACCGGGCTTCTATCTTTTATACGTATCTTTCAAGTTATTTTTTCAGAAGAGTTGAGATTTGCGTAAAAGAGATACCACTGTAATAGTGTTTGAGAATTTGAGTAGCCGTTCCGCCTTCCTTCGCCATCCCATTTGCTCCCCACTGGCTCATTCCCACACCATGCCCATT
Organism: Paenibacillus sp. VTT E-133280; assembly: GCF_002264385.1. Lineage (NCBI taxonomy): Bacteria > Bacillati > Bacillota > Bacilli > Caryophanales > Paenibacillaceae > Paenibacillus > Paenibacillus sp. VTT E-133280. Next base: position 41,638 of record NZ_NFUX01000032.1, on the reverse strand, counting down.
TCCGAAAGTAGTTATATAGATTTTGTTCCCTTTTCGCCCCCAACTAAATTGGCTGGAACGTAACCCTAGCTTCTCTCGCACTTCTCTTCCAGTAAAAATAGTACCTCCAATAGAGATTTGCTTAACCCTATGTCCAGTGGTGAGAGACAAGACTTCTACCGGCAATTCAGAGGAAGTAGAGATATTCTTTGTCATGCCTGATTGGGTAGTACCTTTTGATGCAGGGATTACTCTGTCGTTTAATCCAAGTCTAGTAAGTATTTCCGAGATGGTGAATGTAGATGTCACCGCATAGTTCGGGGTAATCTCTTTCTCCCAAGGACTAGTTACACTGCGCAGATAGGGGATCGCTGCATTCCAGTATTCTTCCGAGTTCTCGGTATATCCTCCACTGGAGGCGAAAAAGGAGGCCGTAATCGGCTGCCCTTTATAGGTCATAATGACACCGCGCGTCTCAAGAACCGCGCGCTGAAGCTTTGCGAGGTCGGCGCTTCTTCCGCCGAGCTTCCACTTCCGTTCCAGCGTATCCTTAGATACGTAAGCCTGATGGCTTACCGTATCTGTTACATCCGCCCCCGGAACGGGGACGCCGCTTCTGTCGCCAGCCAGCAGGCGGCGAAGGATAAAGGTGCGGGCCGCTACGGCCTGCGCTTTGAGCGCTTCAAGCTCAAAGCTGGCCGGCATCTCGGCCGCAAGCACGCCGCTGACGTATTCCTCCAGCGGCAACGTCTCTATTTGTCCGCTACGCGACAAATAGACAGAGACCTTCGGCTGCGGCGCTTCCTGCGCAGCTGCCTCCGGCCCCGCTGGTGCGGCTGGTGAGGCCGTTACCACCGGCAAAGCCGGAGGCGCCGGTTGTCCCCGGTGCAGCGGGACAACCACCAGTGGAATCAGCAGCGCCGCCAGAATAGGCGCTGCGAGCCAGGCGACGGGACCGAGGCGCCTGAGCCGGGAAGCAAGGGGACGCGAGTGCCAGCGCGTTGACTTGTTACGTCGCAAGTAGCGGAAATCTTTCATCTCTATGGCTCCTTCCGTGAGTCACTGTTGATTCTTATAGATATGAATTTACAGCAACTACTAGAACAATATTTGAGAGAAAGAGAGTCCCCTTCTCGTATCTATCACTATGCCCCGCGTTAAAAAATTACAAACAAAAAAAATCCCCATTAGATGAGGATTCAAATTTACTTTCTAATAATATAAAAAAGAACAGGCCGCATCACTGCAGCCTGTTCTCATCTAATGACTGATATTATACCCAAGTTGCTTGAACCTGAAAGCGAGGTTTAACCTCTTCGCTTTTGCTTGATTCGCTCTTGGCTACTTCTGGTTTAAGAGTTTCATCTTTCACTGTTTGCACGGCTGTGTCTTCCATGGAGATGCGCCAAATTTCCGCACCTAGTCCGGACAGCTTCTCAGCCAAATGTACGTATCCGCGGTCAATATGATGAGTTCCGCTTACCTCAGTAGTGCCTTCAGCAACAAGACCTGCCAAAATAAGCGCAGCTCCCGCACGTAAATCCGTAGCACAAACTTTAGCTCCGACCAATTGCGCATTACCTGTAACGATTGCTGAGCGACCTTCAATCTTAATCTCAGCATTCATGTTGTGGAATTCATCCACATGCATGAACCGGTTCTCGAATACAGTCTCTGTAACGACACTAGTGCCTTCAGAGCGCAGCAATAATGCCATCATTTGTGACTGCATATCCGTTGGAAAGCCTGGATACGGCAAAGTCTTCAAATCAACAGCTTTAAGTGGCTTGTCACTAATGACACGAACTCCATTTTCATCAGGAATAATGGTCACACCCATCTCTTCCATCTTAGCAATAACAGGTCCCAAGTGATCCGCGATTGCGCCTTCCACATATACGTCCCCACCTGTAATTGCTGCGGCAGCCATATAGGTACCAGCTTCAATACGGTCAGGAATCACATGATGTTTAACACCATGCAGACGTTCTACGCCTTCAATACGGATAACACCTGTACCCGCACCGCGAACGATTCCGCCCATACCATTCAAATAATTGGCCAGGTCGACAATTTCAGGCTCCTTAGCCGCATTCTCAATCACGGTCACGCCTTCGGCGAGTGCCGCTGCCATCATTATATTTTCGGTCGCACCCACGCTAGCTACATCCAAATACACTTTGGCTCCGCGCAGGCGACCGTTACTTTTCGCTTCAATGTAGCCCTGGCCGAGACTAATCTCCGCACCAAGCGCTTCAAATCCTTTCAAATGCTGATCAATCGGTCGTGTGCCAATGGCGCAGCCGCCAGGCAAAGAAATTCTTGTATGACCAAGCCGTGATAACAGAGGGCCCATGACTAGAAAAGATGCCCGCATTTTCCGTACCCATTCATAAGGTGCTTCACAGGAAGTGATGTTTGTAGCATCCACCTGGATAATATCGTTTTGATATGTAACCCCTGCACCCAGAGATTCCAACATTTTTGATATCGTCATTACATCATCAAGCGGAGGTGCGTCCACAATGACGCTTACTCCTTCTTCTGCCAATAGAGAGGCGGCTATGATCGGTAATACGGAATTTTTTGCGCCGCTAACTTTCACGCTCCCGGTCAATCTGTTGCCACCGCGGACGATAAATTTGCTCATTTTCGGTTTCCCTCCGCGTCCATTATTTCTTAAATTATTTTTTAGATTAAAAGTAATTGCAAAAAAATTCGCATACTCCATCGATATGCCCATTCAGCCGGGCATGTTCCTTAAAGTTCAGTGTTGACATAATAAAACCTTATTATTCGACACTTTTTGACCATTGCGACCTATGACACTTATAACCAAACTACATATTCCTAAAACATATAGCGGATCATCCCACTCCAGCTAAGGTAATCCAGAAAGAATCCTGCAACAAAATGACCAAGTACAATAGCCAGAAGCAAGTGCAGCAGCCTTCCTTGAGGACTCTTGGGATATCTTATGACCAAATCCAGCTTAAGGTTCTGCAATGCCCACCAAGATAATACAACACTGAGCAAAGAAACAATCATTGAGATCATGCTGCTGGTCCCAGCGGCACTAGACCATCCATTGGACAATATATCCCCCATGTTAACCCTCCGTGTTCGTATTACTCGGAAATCGACTCTTATATCATACTTGCGTAGGGCAAAAGAATCCAGTACTTTTACAAATTTTTAAACAATTCAATGCCATTATCCAAAAAAATGAAGAAATCTTAACCTTTACTACATAGATTACTATAACAAAAAAAGCAGTCAAGCTTAGAGCTTGACCGCTTATATCCTACTGTTGTCCTTTACCAGTGGACACTTTAATCCGTGTAACAGCGCGTTGCAGCGCCAACTCCGCACGGCGGTGATCGATATCATCTTGTTTGCTACGAGTCTGGAGACGGCGCTGAGCGCGTTCTCTAGCAGCTTCGGCACGTTCAACATCAATATCCGTTGGCAGCTCGGCACTTTCGGCCAGCACTGTTACTTTATCCTTATGCACTTCAACGAAACCGCCATGAACGGCGATGGAGATCGTAACACCGTCCGATTTGACGGATAACGGAGCAACCTGAAGTGGAGTCACAAGCGGAATGTGTCCCGGCAAAATACCCAACTCGCCTTCGACTCCCCGTACTGTCAAGCTATTCACTTGTTTCGAATAGACGAGATGCTCCGGCGTGACAATTTCCAACAAAAAGGTGTTCACTTCCATTCCTCCTTAAAGCTTTACGAAGTAAAGCTCTCATCGAAAGCATACACTTAGCTTTACGAAGTAAAGCTCGCTTCGAAAGCATTCACTAAGCTCAGTGTTACATCGATTTCGCTTTTTCAACCGCTTCTTCGATTGTACCCACAAAAAGGAACGCTGCTTCTGGAAGATCATCATGCTTACCGTCCAGGATTTCCTTAAAGCTACGTACAGTTTCTTTGATTGGCACGTATTTACCCTTGAAGCCGGTAAACTGTTCAGCTACGTGGAAAGGCTGTGACAGGAACCGTTCAACTTTACGGGCACGGGCTACGATAACCTTATCATCCTCACTCAATTCATCCATACCCAAGATGGCGATGATGTCTTGAAGTTCGGTATAACGTTGCAGCAATTGTTTAACACCTTGTGCCACATTGTAATGCTCTTCACCAACAATTTCCGGAGCTAGCAGACGCGAGCTGGAAGCCAGTGGATCAACTGCTGGGAAAATCCCCTTCTCGGAAATCTTACGCTCAAGGTTAGTTGTTGCATCCAAGTGAGCAAACGCCGTTGCCGGAGCAGGGTCAGTGTAGTCATCCGCTGGTACGTAAATTGCTTGAATGGAAGTAACGGAGCCTTTTTTGGTAGAAGTGATACGCTCTTGCAACTGACCCATTTCAGTAGCCAGGGTTGGTTGATAACCTACTGCGGACGGCATACGTCCGAGAAGAGCGGATACTTCGGAACCCGCTTGGGTAAAGCGGAATATATTATCGATAAAGAGCAGCGTATCGCGGCCTTCTACATCACGGAAATATTCCGCCATAGTAAGACCAGTCAAAGCTACGCGCAGACGCGCGCCTGGGGGCTCATTCATTTGTCCGAACACCATTGCTGTTTTCTTAATAACGCCGGAGTCCGTCATTTCGTGATAAAGGTCATTACCTTCACGAGTACGTTCACCCACACCTGCGAATACGGAAATACCACCGTGTTCTTGGGCAATGTTATTAATCAATTCTTGAATTGTTACGGTTTTACCTACACCGGCACCGCCGAACAGACCAACTTTACCGCCCTTAGCATAAGGTGCAAGTAAGTCGATAACTTTAATACCCGTTTCCAGAATTTCGGCTTGTGTTGACAATTCATCAAATGTCGGAGCCAAACGGTGAATCGGGTTCTTAATTTCAGCAACAACTTCACCAGCGTTATCAATTGGATTTCCAAGTACGTTAAATACCCGGCCTAATGTCGCTTCCCCTACAGGTACCGAAATAGGTCCACCTTGGTCAATCGCATCCAGTCCACGAACCAGACCATCTGTAGAAGACATCGCGATACAACGTACCAAATTGTCTCCCAAGTGGTTGGAAACCTCAAGCGTTAGGTTAATCTGGCGACCATTGTCCAAGACGGTTTCAATTTTGATAGCGTTGAAAATCTCGGGCAACTGGCCGCGTTCAAATTCAATATCGACAACCGGACCCATAATGCTTACAACGCGTCCTTTGTTCATCTTCATTTCCCTCCTCGAAAGCTATTACATCAAGAAGAAACAACGTTGTCACCTTAAATGATGACAACCGTTTCTCGTAGAAATATAAGTGTTTTGTATAGTGTAGAACCTACACTTTCTTATATTTTAAGATTTTTAAGACTGAGCGTTCGCTCCGGCCACGATCTCGGTAATTTCCTGCGTAATTGCCGCCTGACGGGCACGGTTGTACGTAAGGGTAAGTTCTCCGATCATTTTCGACGCGTTCTTTGTTGCACTGCCCATCGCTGTCATTTTCGCACCCAGCTCACTGGCCTTGCCATCCAGAATTGCGCTATAAATCAAAGTTTCGGCGTATTTCGGAAGTAGCACTTCGAGCACGCCTTCTGGTGAAGGTTCATATTCGTAATTTGCAGACGCTTCATGATGCTCATGATTTCCTACGCCTTCCATAGGCAACAGTCGATCAACGGTTGGGATCTGGGTAATCGCATTGACGAATTGGTTGTAACAAACGTACAACTCGTCATACGTACCATCTACAAACTGTTGTACTGCCGAATTAGCGATAGACTTAATATCAGCAAACTTCGGCGCATCCGATAGCTCAGTAACTTCCTGTACAATCGGATATTCACGGCGGCGTAAGAAGTCACGGCCTTTACGACCGATAACGAACAAGGCGTATTCATCTTTGGATTTATGTCGCTCCGCGATGAGCATCGTCACCTTACGTAAAATATTAGCATTGTACCCTCCCGCAAGCCCTCTATCAGAGGTCACGATAAGATAACCAGTTTTTTTCACAGGGCGACTGACCAGCATGGGATGCTGAACGCCTTCTGTACCAGCAGCAATGCTCGATACAACCTCTTTCAGCTTCTCAGCATAAGGACGGGCGGCAATAGCCTTCTCCTGAGCTTTTCTCAGCTTGGAGGCGGCTACCATTTCCATCGCTTTTGTGATCTGTCTTGTGTTTTGAACACTCTTAATTTGACGTTTAATATCACGCATGCTTCTTGCCATGATTTCACCACCTTAAAGCTTTGACGAAGTCAAAGCTAACTTCGTAAGCATCTTCTTGGCTTTGACGAATTCAAAGCCAACTTTATAAGTAATAGCCTGAGCTTCGGCAGAGCCAAAGCTCACTTCGTAAGATTCGTTTAGGTACGGTCTATATTAGCTAGTAGCAAAGCCTCTTTTAAATTTATCAATTGCTGCTTTAAGAGCGGCTTCGTTATCTGCTGTCAAATCCTTGGTATCTCTGATGGATTGAGCAACTTCAGCAGCACTGCTATCCATGTAAGCAAGGAATTCCTTTTCAAAACGTTTTACGTCTTTAACAGGAATATCATCCAAGTATCCTTTTACAGCTGTGTACAAGCTAAGCACTTGATGCTCAACAGATAGCGGCTGATTTACACCTTGTTTCAGAACTTCCATCATACGTGCTCCGCGATTCAGACGAGCAAGCGTAGATTTATCAAGATCTGAGCCGAACTGTGAGAAAGCTTGAAGTTCACGATATTGGGCAAGATCCAAACGGAGCGAGCCAGCTACCTTCTTCATCGCTTTAATCTGAGCGGAGCCCCCTACACGGGAAACGGAGATACCGACGTTGATCGCCGGACGCTGACCAGAGTAGAACAGATCGGATTCAAGGAAGATTTGACCATCTGTAATCGAGATTACGTTCGTAGGAATGTAAGCCGATACGTCAGATGCTTGTGTTTCGATGAACGGAAGTGCGGTTAATGAACCACCACCAAGCTCATCACTAAGCTTAGCCGCACGTTCCAAAAGACGGGAGTGCAAGTAGAACACGTCACCAGGGAACGCTTCACGACCCGGTGGACGACGAAGCAGCAAGGACAATTCGCGATAAGCCGAAGCTTGTTTTGAAAGGTCATCATAAATGATCAGTACGTGTTCGCCCTTGTACATAAAGTACTCGCCCATTGCGCAACCTGCGTATGGAGCAATGTACAACAGTGGGGATGGCTCGGAAGCCGAAGCAGTTACAACGATTGTATACTCCAACGCGCCATGACGGCGGAGAGTTTCTACAACCTGTGCTACTGTTGATTGTTTTTGTCCAATGGCAACATAAATACATTTCATTCCGTTGCCTTTTTGGTTGATAATCGCATCGATTGCGATTGCAGTCTTACCTGTTTGACGGTCACCAATGATAAGTTCGCGTTGTCCACGACCAATTGGTACCATCGCATCAATCGCTTTAAGGCCAGTTTGCATTGGCTCATGAACCGATTTACGGTCGATAACACCAGGAGCGTTATTCTCAACCGGACGGAATTCCGTCGTTTGGATTGGGCCTTTACCGTCAAGCGGCATACCGAGTGCGTTAACAACACGACCCAGAAGGGCCTCTCCCACTGGGACTTGCATGATTTGTCCGGTACGTTTTACTTGATCACCTTCACGAATTTCCTTGTACTCACCTAGAATAACAACACCGACGTTGCTTTCTTCCAGATTGAGCGCCATGCCCACTACACCGTTGGAGAACTCTAGCAACTCGCCTGCCATTGCGTTTTCCAGACCGTAGACACGAGCGATACCGTCTCCGACTTGAATGACGGTGCCCACTTCGGCAACTTCGATATCGGCTTTATATTGCTCAATTTGACTTTTGATCAAAGTGCTGATCTCTTCAGGTCTGATGCCCAATATCCTCACCCCTATCTTCTATGCTTATCATTAAAGGATTTCTCGAGACGTTCCAATTTACTAGACAGACTGCCGTCATACAGCGTATCGCCGATATAAACTTTCAGTCCTCCCAGCAGGCTTGGATCCACCACATTCGTAACCCGGATTTTACGGTTTACGAGCTGGCCGAATTCTGCAGCTACAGCCGCTTGTTCTTCTTCACTTAAAGAATAAACGGAGTATACCTTAGCATCACCAATGCCAAGAGCGTCTCCTTCAATCTTGATATACGTATCCAGCAGTTCGGCAAAAATATCGGTTCTGCCTCGCTCTACTAACAGTTCTACAATGTTCATCACGATAGGAGAGATCTTATCTTGAAGTGCTGTGCGCAGCACTTTCAGCTTGTCGGACTCCGAGATGCGCGGTGCAAGAATAAACCGCTTAACCTCTTGGTCAGAATGTAATACTTCGACCACTGCCTTGAGCTCTTCTTCTACTTCAAGGGTAATCCCCTTCTCTACCGCTGCACTGTACAATGCTTTAGCGTAGCGCTTGGCAACTACCGTATCGCGGCTCATGATCGGCCTCCTACCTCATTGAGGTATTGGTTCACAAGCTGCTCCTGCTCACTGCTAGCACTAACTTCTTTTTTAAGAAGTTTAGAAGCAATACGAACAGATGCCGTTCCAATTTCACTGCGCAACTCTTCCACTGCTTTATTCTTCTCGTTCTCGATATCGCGCACGGCCTCTTCTTTGACACGTGCAGCTTCAACTTTGGCTTGAGCCAAAGCTTGTTCTACCTGTTGATTGCTAGTAATTTGCGATTGTTGAATAATCTGTTGAGCTTCCTGGCGTGCACTGTTCAGCGCTTGCTTCTGCTCTTCCACATACGCGACCGCTTGCTCTCTAGTCTTCGCAGCTTCATCCATTTGCTGCATTACCAGCTCACGGCGCTTCTCCATAACTGCGAACAGTTTGCTGAACGCATACTTACTGAGCAAGAAATATAGAATCCCAAAGGCTACAATTGAAAATACGATGTTTGTCCAAACAATATCCACTGAGGTCACTCCCTTCCGTTACCGCGTCATGCGGACGTATACAAAAGTAAGGCGCGGATGGCATCGGCCGTCCCCGCCAAACCGTAAATACGGTTTATTAAGAAAACATGATCAGGAATGCGATAACTGTTGCTGCGAGCGGAATAACTTCGACGATACCTACACCGATAAACATTGTTGTTTGAAGCGCGTTACGAGCTTCTGGTTGACGAGCGATAGACTCAACTGTTCTACTAACGATCATACCGTTACCAAGACCTGCGCCAAGTGCACCCAATCCAACCGCTATTGCTGCTGCTAAAAATTCCATTTGTAAATATCCTCCTTTAATTTCGGTTCATAATGTGTTTAATGATATAAGATATCTCCCGCGAAAGAAAATCAGACGATAGCCGTTCTCTTCGCAGCAGTTCATTAATGTGCTTCTTCTTCGTGAATCGTCATCTGTGCGATATAAACCATCGTCAGAATGGTAAAGATAAACGCCTGTAGTGCCCCGACGAAAATACTGAAGCCTTGCCATACAGCCAGGAACGGAATACTGAGAATGCCCAGTTTCAAAATGACTGTAATCAGTACTTCTCCGGCAAAAATGTTAGCAAATAGACGAATAGCCAGCGCTACTGGTTTTGCCAAGTTCTCGATAATGTTCAGTGGCAAAAAGATTGGAAACGGCTCAATATAGTGTTTGAAATAATGCTTGCCGTTGAGCTTGATGCCCAGGAAGTTCATCAGTATAAACACAATAATTGCCAATCCTGCAGTGATATTAATGTCAGCAGTCGGCGACTTGTACCATAAGATCTCAACATGATCACCATGCGCCAAGTTCTTGGTTGCTTCAATCACATGGCCAAACACGGTTACAGGTCCATGTGCTTCAGTTACAACTGAGAAAGGCAATCCAAGAAGGTTGGAAACAAAGATAAACAGAATCAATGTTAGCCCCAAAGATATGTAAGGTTTTCCTTTCTTCAGGTCCATGGCACTGCTTATGACACCTTCAACAAATTCTACAACCCATTCCATAAAATTCTGAAGCTTAGATGGATTCTCAACCGAAAGCTTACGAACCGAAAGCATCACCAGTACAAATACTACTGTACAACTGATCAGAAGCATCAATACGGCTGATATATCTATCGGTATTCCCCCGACAAAGATTTTCGGCATCTCATGCATAGTATCATCCCCCTTTCTCTTTAATCTGGTTAAAGTTTGTTCTTCACACTCAGATATATCCCCGCAGGAATGGCGAGAAGCTGAGGAATGAACACGCCCGAAACAGTTGCTACCAGGGAGAAATGCTCAATCTTGACCGCGAACATGGTGACCAAAATTGCGAAGCTAATCCGTGTAACAAAACCGAGGCTGAAGGCATTCCCTTCGTTGCTCGCAATCGACTGCGTTACCCGTCGAACCTTGACGGCCAGATAACGAAAGTTTACCAATCCCGCCACCAGACCCAGAGTCATGCCCAGTGTAATATCCCTGGTCTCATGATGAAGCGCCCAGCCCATTAAGAGTCCTGCCATAAGGACGAGCGTAACTCTAGTGACGGTATTGATCATGGGAGTCATATTATCCATTCTGCTCCCCCAAAAATTTTTTAATTAACAGGACGACGTTCACAATTCCCAGAATCATTCCGGTTATAGTGCCAATAGCGAGCCAATATTTCGGACCCTCCATTAAGTCTTTCAGCCACCTTGCCGCAAAAAAACCAATAACAATGTAAGCGGCGAGTATAGTGCCTGCACTTCCAATGATAAGCGCGGTCTGTAACAAGCTGTCCCTGCTATTTTGTTCTTTCATGGGCTACAATCCCAACTAATTTTACTGAATTTCTGGAGTCTTTGTCAATTCATTGAACATTGCCCAAAAACCCTTGAAAACATGAAAATAATCACAGCAAAATGTTCCAAAACCATATAAACCGTACAGTTTGACTGTATGTTGATTTTAATCAGATCAGATATTACTTTAAATGAAATTATTTATTTTTTGTGAACATTCTGTGAAACTCTTCAGGACGTTCCTTATTTACACCGAAATGGTGCAAAATCGCATTGACAATTCGTTGGGAGGCTTTGCCATCTCCGTACGGGTTGGCGGCCCGACTCATCGACTGATAGAGCTCATTATCAGTCAAAAGAGCATGTGTCCGTTCATACACCTTCTCCTCGTCCGTGCCCACAAGCTCTAACGTTCCAGCGTCTATCCCTTCAGGACGCTCCGTCGTATCACGAAGCACAAGTACAGGAACTCCGTATGAAGGAGCTTCCTCTTGTAAACCGCCGGAATCGGTCAATATCAAGTGGGTATGCGGATAAAAATTATGCAAATCCACGACATCCAGCGGATCAATCAGCTTAATTCTTGGATGTCCACCCAGAATTTCATGTGCAGGTTCCTTAACTGCCGGACTCGGATGCACAGGATAAACAATGGCTACATCTTCGAATTCATCAGCGATTCTTTTGACAGCTCGGAAGATATTACGATGCGGTTCACCTTGCGATTCTCTGCGGTGAGCAGTCATCAAAATAAGTCTTTTTCCTGAAGCAAAATCCAAAACAGGATGCCGGTAATCCGGCTGTACGGTATATTGAAACACATCAGTTACGGTGTTGCCTGTGATATAAATACTTGATTCTTTTTTGTTCTCGTGTTTCAAATTGCTAGCTGACCAATCGGTTGGAGCGAAATGCAGATCGGCCAAAACACCTGTTAGTTGGCGGTTCATTTCCTCAGGATAAGGAGACAGTTTGTTCCATGTCCGAAGACCTGCTTCTACGTGCCCAACCTGAATTTGCTGCAGGAAAGAGGCATAACTAGCTAGAAACGTCGTTAATGTATCCCCATGCACCAGCACGATATCAGGCTTAACCTCTCTCAGCACAGGCTCCAAACCTTCAAGCACACGAATAGTAATCTCGTTCAGTGTCTGACGGTCCTTCATCACATCCAAATCATAATCAGGAGTGATTTTAAACACTTCTAACACTTGATCAAGCAGTTCTCTATGCTGTGCTGTGACACAAACAATGGATTCGATGTGCTCAGGATGCTTCTCTAGTTCAAGAACTAGAGGAGCCATCTTGATCGCCTCGGGGCGCACTCCGAAAATAGTCATCACTTTAATTTTGGACATAACCCCTACCCTCTCATCAAAAAATTCAAAAATTTCGTATCCTAATCACGAATTACTATTTACTTAGTTCCGTACAAACGGTCCCCAGCGTCGCCAAGTCCCGGAACGATATATCCATGCTCATTTAAATGATCATCAAGCGCAGCTACGTAAATATCTACATCTGGATGAGCTTCTTGAACTGCAGCGACACCCTCTGGAGCTGCAATCAGGTTCATCATTTTAATTTGTGTACAACCACGCTTCTTCAACGAGGTAATAGCAGCAATCGCAGATCCCCCTGTAGCTAGCATTGGATCAATTACGATTAGCTCACGTTCCTGTACATCTGTAGGAAGCTTGATGTAATACTCGACCGGTTGAAGTGTTTCCGGATCACGGAACAAGCCAACATGTCCTACTTTAGCAGCAGGGAGAAGCTTTAGAACGCCTTCAAGCATCCCTAGACCCGCACGAAGAATAGGAATAAGCCCAAGCATTCTTCCCGAAATCACTTTACTTTCCGTTTCAGTGACCGGCGTTTGTACCGTAATGGTCTCTAGAGGAATATCACGTGTAATCTCATAAGCCATCAATGTGGCTACTTCGTCAACATGCTCTCTAAAATCCTTTGTGTTTGTTCTTACATCGCGAATAAATGTTAATTTGTGTTGAATTAAAGGATGATCGCAAATCACCAATTTTCCCATTTAATGTCCCTCCGGTAATTGTAAGTCTTGTCTATAACCTCAGAAAGCGCTTTTGCTTCTCAGTGGCTAAATCCTGTCTATTATAGCATTCCCTTCGCTTCATTTCACCTAGAAAGGCACTTGTACTTACATTGAATACTTTCCTATTGTATATCCTTGACCTGAAAGGTAATGATTGGCTGAAATACGCAACCTTCCACTTATAAAACTTAGATTATGTTGTGCAAGTTTTGGTTTTTCATACTATTCACACTCTTTTCACTATTGTTTATGAAAATTTCATGAACTTTCATAAACAATTTCATCAGTTTTCCATCCATTCCCCTATATAATTATGTGAACAATAAACAACAAAAAACCTCCATCAAACCCTAAAATCAGGACTCGATGGAGGTGAACTCATTCATTAATACAAATAAGAACTAGTATTTCAGTTCTGGATAAAGCGGGTACTGGTCCGTCAAATCAGCAACTTGACGAGCTGCCTCAGCCAATTTCGCTTCATCCTTCGGATTCTTCAGAACATTAGCAATAATACGGCCAATAACCACCATTGCTTGCTCGTCCATACCACGGGAAGTAACTGCAGGTGTACCAATACGAATACCACTTGTTACGAAAGGACTTGTAGGATCAAATGGAATTGCGTTTTTATTCACAGTGATTCCAATGGAATCTAGTACTTTTTCCGCATCTTTTCCGGTAATGTTCAGGTTACGCGTATCCAGCAACATCAGGTGGTTATCTGTGCCTCCGGATACAATGTTAATCCCTTCGCTGATTAGCGTTTCCGCGAGAACATTGGCATTTTTCACTACATTCTCAGCATAAGTCTTAAAGGATGGAAGCAAAGCTTCGCCGAGCGCCACTGCTTTTGACGCAATCACATGCATCAATGGTCCGCCTTGGGAACCAGGGAATACGGCTTTATCGATAGCAGCGGCCCATGGCTGTCTGCACATAATCATACCGCCGCGAGGGCCGCGTAAAGTCTTATGTGTAGTAGTTGTAACGAAATGAGCATGAGGAACCGGGCTTGGGTGAAGGCCAGCAGCAACAAGACCTGCGATATGGGCCATATCTACCATAAACAAAGCACCGACATCATTGGCGATAGCACCAAGTTTTTCGAAATCAATAATACGCGGGTACGCACTCGCACCAGCAACAATCATTTTAGGACGATGTTTGAACGCTGCTTTGCGCACTTCGTCGTAATCAATAAGGAAAGTATCTTCTTGCACACCATAAGCAACAAAGTTATATAGCAAACCGGAAGCATTGACTGGACTACCATGTGTTAAATGTCCGCCATGTGCCAAGTTCATACCAAGAACCGTGTCGCCCGGCTTGAGCGCCGCCAAATAAACAGCCATATTCGCTTGTGCTCCGGAATGCGGTTGTACGTTAACATGCTCCGCACCGAACAATTCTTTTGCACGATCGCGTGCCAGATTCTCAACGATATCAACATCTTCACAACCACCATAATAACGTTTGCCTGGATAGCCTTCAGCATATTTGTTCGTAAGCACCGAGCCCATAGCTTCCATTACGGCTTCGCTAACGATATTCTCTGAGGCAATAAGCTCAATGTTGGCACGCTGACGTTTCAGTTCCAATTCCATCGCTTCCAGTACTGCCGGGTCACTCTTACGTAATTGTTCCATGTTCTTATTTCCTCCCTAGTGTGTGTAGATATGTTGTATTTAAGTAGAAACGATTTACCTGCTAGACAGAAGCTAAGGTCAATGTTTCTGCAAAAAATATAAAAATAAAGTTCATTAATCGCAAACCTGTGAGCCGCTTTGTTCTGGGGCGCGATATACCGCACGTTCACCGCCAATAAGTGGAGGTCTGGTCCATGCCGCATTCACTCTGGCTGCTCCAATGTATCTTAGAGACGGACGAAAAGGAACAGCTACCCGTCTTAAATGCATTCCTATCAGCGTTTCACCAATGTCTAGACCAGCATGAGCATCAATCGTTTCCGCCAAAACAGGATCTTTCATAGCGTGATAGGCAGCCGCAGCCATCGAACCGCCTGCACCTGGTATAGGTACAGCTGAAACTTCATTTAACCCAAGTGACTCTAGCAAAGAGCGTTCCATTACAAGCGCACGATTCAGATGCTCGCAGCACTGATAAACGAGATGAAATCCTTTTTCCGCTGCGACCAAACGAGCCCCTTCAAGCAGCTGCTGTGCCACTTCAAGCGCACCACCGGTTCCAATCCGGACACCAGCAACCTCACTTGTACTAACTCCAAGGACAACAATTTTACCAGATCCGAGGTTACCAGCTTCCGCCAGCTCCCTTAACACAGTGACAGTAGCTTCAGTTAAAGATAACTCCACAACTTTGTCCATCACCCTACCTCCTCAAGCTTCAAACAAGCTTCATTTAAACAAAAAAGAGCAGTCCGCAGGTAGCTGCGGATTTGCTCTTTTGCCCAGGCGACCGGCCGTTTATTCCGATGCTCCATCGTGGTTTGATCCACATTTGTCGCCAGTTACATCGGAACCGATTAGTTGTAACTTCATCTTAAAGCAAAGCGGACTGAAAATCAACCATTTACAAATGGCGTAAGGATTCCAGTTTATCTAATAAACTAAACAACGAAGTGCGAATCTCTGCAGCAGTAAGCTCATAATCTTCACGCGTACCCCCGAATGGATCAGAAATATCAAAGCTTGGGATACGCTGGCGGATTTCAATCATTCGTTGTAGATCTGTTGCGCTCGGTTCACCACCTAGAGCTATGCTTAACTCAGCATCCGCGTATAGGCTGTCCAATTCTTTAATATCCTCAGTCACAGCTTCTTCATTATGCACATATTCCTTCAATGTATATGTTTTCGATACGGCATCCGGAAAATACTGCAGCAAATGCTGCTTATGTCCACTGGTCAAGGTAAGCACAAGATCGGCCCATGCAACGGATTGCCCCGTTAATTGCGACGACTCTAAATGATCATGAATGCCTTCTTCCTGCAAAATAGCTGCAGCATGTCTCGATATAGAAGTACCAGAAATGGCAGATACACCTGCAGACCGCACTTCCAGGTCGATTCCACGTTCCTTCGCGAGCTTTCGTAAAAGCCCCTCAGCCATAGGACTACGGCATGTATTACCGGTGCAGACGAATAAAATATGCAGCATGCTTTTGCACCCCCATGAAATTAAAATATGGTAATGCCGTTATTGTATCAAAAGATGAATAACAAGCCAAACCCTAATAAAATAGCCCCGCCCAGCGCTTCTCCATATTCCCCGAGTCCACGACTGACATGCCGCCCAAGAAGTAAGCCGACAATGGACATTAGACCTCCACAGACACCAAAAGCCAGTATGGTCAGAAGCACACCATTCACAAACATCCCTAAGGATACCCCAACAGAAAATGAATCTACACTAACACTGAGTGAAAGAAGCAGCATTCCCCATAAGGTTCGGTGATTCATAGCTCGCGTACCTACCACTTCCGGACGAAAGGAGTTATACACCATATGTCCGCCTAACAGCACAAGCAGCCCTCCGGCGGCATAAGTCGTTACTTGACCTAGCAAATGTCCGACATAACTTCCCGTTAATAAACCCAGAAGAGGCATCAGCATATGAAAAAAAGCAATGAGCACACTCATTTGTAGAATGTGCAACAGACGAATCCCTTTCATCCCAATGCCTACACCGAGGGAAAATGCATCCATCCCTAATGCAATCGCCATTATAGCAATCGTAACCGTCTGCCCCCAACCGGCATATACATCTCCTATGCCCATGCTTAACCCCCCAAGTCCGAAATATCTTGTACAACAACGATATGCGGACAAGGGGGTAATCATGACTTCATAGGAGATTCCAAATTTGAAGAACCGGTGTTAAAGCTGTAAAGAAGGGGCGCCGTGGCTATCCGGCGTCAATGACAGAACCACCGGCTGCCTTCATAAGCCGGTTCATAATGGCAGCGCCGAGGCCTGTATACGGACAAGCCTCGGCCAAGATGTATGTCGCTCCCGCTTCATCGAAGCGCCTCAGCGCGGCATACAGGGAGCGTGCCCCTTCCTCCGGCGAGGATAACGAGCCGAGGGAAAGGACACAGGCGGCAGGGGCGGCGGGATAAAGGGACTTATGCTCCTCGAAGAGGAGCAAGCCCGTTACCTCGCCGCTCAGCTGCGCCGCCTGAAGTAGACTCGCGGCTTCATCCGCAACACGTTGCGGAGAAGATCCGCTCACCACACCGAGCCAGCCGCGCGGCGCGTAGTGCGTGTACTTCATGCCCGGCGCGCGTGGCGCCGAGCTGTCGGAAACAGCTTCTGCACCGTGGTACACCCCCGGTTCATTGGCCGCTGGAGCTTCCGCTGCTGCGGAAGTTCCGGATTCTTTAACCACAGCTGGCTCAGCAGCAACGGCTTCTGCCCCCACTACAGCAGCTAACTGCTCCGTAGTAATCCCACCAGGGCGCAGCACGGCAACCTTTCCATCAGGTTGCACCTGAACCACAGTTGACTCCAGTCCGACTCCAGCGGCGCCGCCATCAAGTACACCGTCAATGTATCCGGCCAAGTCTTCCATCACATGTGAAGCTAAAGTCGGACTCGGACGACCTGAACGGTTAGCACTAGGTGCCGCAACGGGACAGCCCGCTGCACTGATCAGCGCCAAAGCTACCGGATGGTCAGGCATACGCACACCTACCGTGTCCAGCCCTGCCGTCACACAGGGTGACAAAACACCCTCACGAACAGGAAGCACGACTGTCAGTGGTCCAGGCCAATAAGCATCCATCAATACCGCAGCCGTAGGATGCACTTCTGTAACCAGCTCGTCCAAAGCTCCTGAATCGGCAATATGAACGATTAGAGGATTATCAGACGGTCGCCCTTTTGCCGCAAAAACAGCCTCAACTGCCGCAGTATTCCGTGCATCCGCACCAAGTCCATAGACCGTTTCGGTCGGAAAAGCGACCGCTCCACCTTCACGAAGCATGGTTGCCGCCTCCACGATGGCTAACTTATTCTCCTCATTAGGCTGAAGTACAACGGAATCCGAAGCTGCATCTTCCAACAAATCCAGTTCCCAATATACAGTCTTATTCCTATTCCCACTCCGCCGTTGAACGGCGAATAAAGGGTCATGTGGTTCATTCATTCTCATCACAGGCTTTCTACAGGATATATATTGAACAATAGCTTTTCTTGCAATCTTAGGATAAATACTCTGGATATTCATTAACTCTGATCTTACCAAAAAGCGGCCCCAATGAAGGCGCCGCAGTCGATCTGCTTATGAAATAGTAACATATCTAGGTTCAAAACTATAGACCATTTCCACAAAACCAAAGGGCTAGCATCAGCATTACGACCATAATCCGCTAATCCAGTTCCAAAGGTTTTGCAGCAGTTCCCAAACGAAGAACCGTACCTCTGGCTCTGCGGAATCTGCTGCCGCAGCATCCTTTGCCGAAGAATCTGCTTGTACAGCTGTCCCTACTGCTGGTTGTGCCTTAGCTCCACTCTCTGCCCCGGCAGCCGAAACCGTCTTCACCGCTTTGTTAGCAGCAGGTGCTGCCGCATCTCCGGAACCCGCATCGATAAAGCATAGTGGCGGAAACAGTACACACCACCAATTTTGTCCCTTGCCTTCACCCAGTGTAACCCGCACAGCCTCGTACTCTCCGGCAGGGTAGACCGTACCACCGTATAATTTAGTCGGAAAAGGAACTACACCGAGCTCCACGTTATAGGAATACTGAATGCCTCTTTTCTCCAGCTCCGATCCAACCAATGCATTTAGCTCTGGTAGATGAGTTCTAATTAAAGCGCGTGCCTGCTCTAAGCTCTGCGGGTCCTCAAGTGCAGTTACCCACTGGTTCATTTGCTCCACGATTGTATCGCGGATCTGCCGCTTCACTAACTGATCCTGCGTTCCATCCGAATTCGCCAAAATACGCAGCCGGATAGAATCCTGTGGAATCGTTACTTCGGCTACCGCTGCATCGGTTTTTTGACCTTCCCAGGCCATGATAACGATCATGAAAAAACAAATTAAAATGGCAGTATACTTAAAAGTTACACGTAAGGAATCTCTTTTATCCATATGATTATCGTTCATTTGTAGCAGCCCCTCTCCTCTTAACACTCATGCTAGTAGTATGTCCAGAGATGAGAGACTACAAACCTATGAATCTATTAAATCTATAACTTCATGGGAATCGCGTTAGGCAATTGCAAATCATCCTCAACACCCCGTCCATATAGATGCACACTCATCACAATCCCCATGCAGGCCATATTGATTAAAAGTGATGTGCCTCCATAACTGATGAACGGAAGTGTAATTCCAGTAAGCGGCATTAGGCCGATAAAAGCTCCAATATTCTCTAAGATTTGATATAGCAGCATAGCTGTAATTCCAATAATTAAAAACGGACCGCTGCGCTCCCTACTCTCTAGAGCAATCAGTATCATCCGATGGAGCAAAATAAAGAACAGCAGCAGCAGCAGCGCTGAACCTACGAATCCAAACTCCTCTGCAACCTGCACGAATATGGCATCCGAATACGTATATGGAACACGGTTACTCTGCACAGAGCTTCCTTGCATGTACCCCTCGCCGTTCATCCCTCCGGAGGCAATAGCCACTTTAGCATTTTTCGTGTGATAGCTTGCATCATCTGACGCCAAATCAGGTACGAGCCAAGGATCAAAACGATCCACTAAATGCTTCCTGCCAAGGGTCTCCTCAAAGAAATATACCGCTTCATCATGATAGTGAATATAGCTCAGAATTCCTGCAAGACCCAATCCGCCAACGATTAGTAATCCGATGAGTGCATGTGAAATTTTGATATTCCCGATCCATAGAAGACCGATTAATATTACGATGTAGCTTAGCGCATTTCCCAGATCATTCTGTACAATAACTATCGTAAAGGGGAGCAATGTAAGAAGCGCCAGTGGGACGACTCCCTTCCAGAAGGTTAGCGTGGCTCCTTGTTTACGGACCAGTATGGACGCGAGTAAAAGAATCAATATCAACTTAAAAAGCTCCGCAGGTTGAAAGCTAAGTCCACCTATCTCTAGCCCTAATTGCGCACCGTTCTTTACCTTTCCAAAAAAACTAACCGACACTAGCAGACCAATACCGAAGATATAAATATAAAGAGCATATTTAACAAATATCCTATAGTCCACGAAGGTAAGCACAAAAAACGCTACAAACCCTACAATGTAGTATTTAAGCATTTGTAGATGGAACCCATCTAGCTTCTGAACTAATCTACCATTAGTCACGCTGTATATCGAAAGAATACTAATGACCATGAGCATAACTAGAACAATAAGAATCACGCTATCGATCTTCTTGAGCTTTTCAAGCATACGCAAACTCCCTACTCTATTAAGGTTCCAACCATCCTCACCTGAGGAAAGTCTCTCCTTTCTATTGTAGAGCATTCAAGGCCGCAATTCCAAATTTATGTAATACATCCGATATCAGAGATTCACTTCCCAAAATAAAAAACCGCCAGTTCCCATCCTTAAAAGATGAGTTTCTGACGGTTATATTGTGATTTAGTGATTAAACCTGTTTGGCGGCTGCATAAGGAGTAGGCTTAGGTAAATCTTCCTCTACATCTTGCCCATGCAGACGCACACTCATTACCAGTCCAATACTGGCCATGTTGATAAGCAGAGAGGTACCTCCGAAGCTGATGAAAGGCAACGTGATACCTGTCAAAGGCATCAAACCAATAAACGCGCCAATATTCTCAAAAATCTGATATAGCATCATGGCGACAATTCCGACAATCAGGAACGGCCCGGCCCTGTCCTTACACTCCAACGCAATCAGAATCATTCGGTGAATGAGGATAAAGTACAGCAACAGCAGCAGTGCCGCCCCCACAAAACCGAATTCCTCGGCAATTTGCACGAAAATGGAGTCCGAGTAGGTATATGGCACACGATTTGTTTGAACGGAATCGCCTTTCATATAGCCATCACCACTCATTCCTCCAGAGGCAATAGCAATTCTAGCATTGGTGGTATGATACTTAGCCTTTTCTGTTGCCTTTTCGGGAACAAGCCACGGATCAAAACGTTCAATCCAGTGAGATCGTCCAATATCCGTAAGAAAGGTTTTAATTTGGTCGTGATAATGGATATAACTCATAATCCCCGCAATCGCGGAGCTAGCCACGATTACCAGCCCGATTAAAGCATGCGTGTATTTAATATTGCCAATCCACAACAGACCTGCAAGAATCACAATGTAAGACAAGGCATTCCCAAGGTCATTCTGTGTAAGCACAATAAGAAACGGAAATAAGGTTAAGAGGCCGAGCGGCACAACATCCCGCCAAAACAAGAGTTTACTTTTATTCTTACGAACAAGCATCGCTGCCAGAAATAGAATCAATATTAGCTTGAATAGCTCGGCAGGCTGAAGGCTCAGTCCTCCAGGGAGGGACAACCAGCCTTGGGCATTATTCTTGGTCTCACCTAAAAAGCTGACGAGCACCAGCATCCCTATCCCAAACAAATAAATATATATCGCATATTTCACTAAAATTCTGTAATCTAAAAAGGTCATTCCAATAAAAGCCACAAAACCAATAGCATAATACATCATCATACGAATATGATGTCCATCCAGCTTATCTCTACCATGAGTAACACTGTAGATGGCAAGGATGCTAACAACCATGAGTAATAATAGAACGATTACAATAGCACCATCAATCTTTTTAATCTTCTGAAGCATGCCCTGCCTCCCTACTCTATATCTGGAATTTCCTTATGACCCGCCAAGAAATCCTGTTAAATTCTATTGTAAAGGAAGTCAGATCGAAAATACAAATTTCACTCTCTCGAACATATGAACCCCCTGCAAGAATGCAGTATTATCGCGCTATACCCAGCACATGACGCGGAATTCCAGCAAGATCATTAATGGTAATGATCTCTTTCCAATAGCCCGCCGCTTCAAGTAGCGCGGCCACTTGCTTGGCTTGCCCGAAGCCGAGTTCAAAGCCAATCAGGCGCGGCGGTGCCGGGAGCAGCGCCAACTGCTCCATCATGCGGCGGTACGGGTCCAGCCCGTCCGCTCCGCCATCCAGCGCAGTGCGCGGCTCATGGTCGCGCACCTCACGCTGCAGCCCGGCGATATCCTCGCCGGGAATGTACGGCGGGTTGGAGACGAGAATTTCCGTCTCCATCCCCGCGAACGGCTCGAGCAGATCGCCGAGCCGAAAGTCCACGGCTGTGCCTGAGCGCATCGCATTGCGCTTCGCCACAGCTAGGGCCGCCGGCGAAATGTCGCCGGCGCAGACCCGCCACGCCGGCGCTTCCGCCGCCAGCGTGACGGAGATCGCTCCGCTGCCGGCGCCGATATCGACGGCGGTCAGCGGCCGTACGGCGCGTCCACTTTCCGCGCCGCCCGCACGATCTTGCGCTGCTGCTAACGAAGCAGCGCCTTCTTCCTGCGCCAGTTCACTCGGCGCAACCGTACCGTCCGGCCAGAGCTCCGCGCCGTACCGCAAAATCGCCTCGACGAGCAGCTCCGTCTCCGGCCGTGGAATAAGCACATCCGGCGTCACTTCAAAGGGACGCCCGTAGAACTCTTGCTCGCCGATGATATATTGCACCGGCTCACCCTCACTCCGGCGGGTAACTCCCGCCTCCCACTTTTCCTTGACCGCAGCCGGAAAAGAATCCGCCAGCGCCATATAATACGCTGCCCCGGACAAGCCAAGCACATGCTCAAGCAGTAATTGCGCACTACGCTGCGGTTCATTACAACCGCTCTGGCTCAAAAAAGAAGAAGCCTCCGCAAAGGCTTCCCGGATGCTTTTCACTTCCGACATGACAAATACGCCATCGTTCAAAGCATTATTATCCATTGTCCATACTATCCATCAAATCAGCTTGTTCAGCAATTGAAAGAGCCGAAATAATTTCAGTGATTTCTCCGTTCATAACCTGCTCCAAACGATGCAGTGTCAAGCCAATACGATGATCTGTAACCCGGCTCTGCGGGAAGTTATACGTCCGAATACGCTCACTACGATCACCCGTACCTACTTTGCTCTTCCGTTCACCAGCATACTTCGCTTCTTCTTCCTGCCGTTTCATATCAGAAATACGGGCACGAAGAACTTGTAACGCTTTATCCTTATTGGAGTTCTGTGACTTACCATCCTGACAGGTAGCAACGATGCCTGTAGGTACATGGGTTACACGTACTGCAGATTTGGTTGTATTTACAGACTGTCCGCCTGCACCACTTGAACAGAAGGTATCCACACGAATATCTTTATCATGGATTTCAATCTCAAATGCCTCAGCTTCCGGCATCACCGATACGGTAGAAGTAGAGGTATGAATACGTCCACCGGATTCAGTCGCTGGGATACGTTGTACGCGATGCGCACCACTTTCATATTTCAGCTTACTGTATGCACCGCGGCCGTTAATAAGGAAGATTACCTCTTTAAATCCACCAAGGTCACTCGCGTTGACATCCATTAACTCCACGCGCCAGCCTTGTGAATCTGCAAACCGGGTGTACATCCGGTAAAGATCGGAAGCAAACAATGCTGCTTCATCTCCGCCCGCTGCACCACGAATTTCGACGATTACGTTCTTATCATCATTTGGGTCTTTAGGCAGCAGTAATACTCGGATTTGCTCTTCCAGCTCTACCTGACGTTTGGAAAGGTCGTCAATTTCCGTCTTGACCATTTCCTTCATCTCATCATCAAGCTTTTCGCCTTGCATTTGCTTAGCAGCTTCAAGCTCTTCCATTACATTCTTATATTCAGTATACGCCTCAAATGCAGGCTGTAGGTCTGATTGTTCTTTGGAATAATCCCTCAGTTTCTTACTGTCGTTTGCAACATCCGGATCACAAAGCAGTTCACTGAGCTTCTCATAGCGGTCCGCCAGGGATTGCAATCGGTCCAACAAGGGAATTCACCTCTCCTAGTTCAATTTCAAATTCGCAAATAAAGACATTAAAACACATGTCATAAAATTAGATATACGACTTTATATTATACCAAAGATATTGTGAAATGGCTACAGTTCGGTACGCGAAAACACCTTAATAAATGACTTATATTTTAAAAAAGACCATCCCAGTAGTAGATATCCTCTACCGACTGAGATGATCCTCTTATTCTTGGTAAACTTTAGTCCTCTTAAACGTTGAAACGGAAATGCATAACGTCGCCGTCCTGCACCAAATATTCTTTACCTTCTAGACGCAATTGACCACGCTCTTTCGCACCATTCATAGAACCCGCTGCCACAAGATCTGCGTAAGCCACTACCTCAGCACGGATAAATCCACGTTCAAAATCTGTGTGAATTACACCAGCAGCGCCGGGTGCTTTAGTCCCCTTACGAATGGTCCACGCACGAACTTCTTGAACGCCTGCCGTGAAATACGTATACAAGCCTAGCAGCTTGTAAGCCGCTTTGATCAAACGGTTCAGGCCAGATTCTTCTAGCCCAAGTTCTTCTAGGAACATCGCTTTATCTTCGCCCTCAAGCTCGGCAATTTCAGCTTCTACTTTAGCGCTGATCGGAACAACTTCAGCACCTTCAGTTGCTGCAAATTCACGCACTTGCTGCACATAAGGATTATTCTCAGCACTTGCTACTTCTTCTTCACTTACATTCGCCGCATACAGCACTGGCTTCAATGTTAACAAGTGAAGATCACGGATAATAAGCTTCTCGTCATCGGACAATTCTATACTACGTGCAGGCTTATCTTCGTAGAGCACTTCTTTGACACGTTCTAGCAGTTCAACTTCTTGAGCGTATTTCTTGTCGCCGCCTTTGATGTTCTTACGGGAACGCTCAATCCGCTTCTCAATGCTCTCAATGTCAGCAAGAATCAGTTCCAAATTAATGGTCTGAATGTCGCTGATCGGATTTACTTTTCCATCCACGTGGGTAACGTTCTCATCTTCAAAGCAGCGAACGACATGAACGATAGCATCCACTTCACGAATATGAGCTAGGAACTTGTTGCCTAATCCCTCACCTTTACTTGCACCGCGCACAAGGCCAGCGATATCAACGAATTCAAAAGCAGTAGGTACAGTCTTGTTAGGTTGTACCAGCTCAGTCAGTTTATCAAGACGTTCGTCCGGAACTTCAACGACACCAACGTTAGGATCAATCGTGCAAAAAGGGTAGTTTGCGGATTCTGCTCCCGCTTGCGTTATTGCATTAAACAATGTGGATTTTCCTACGTTAGGAAGACCGACGATTCCAGCTTTCAAAGCCATTTATATGACAACTCCTATTTTCAGCTAAATTGATCATCCGAATAAGTAATACGATCTAAACCATTATATATTAGAACATATTCTCCAGCAACACCGGATGTCTTACAGATGTGTCAATCCAGCCTTATCCAAGCGCGTCCATTTCAATGGGATTTGGCAAGTTGCAATACCTTTTGCACCGCCGGCTGATCCAATAGGGGCTTAGAAGTATCTGGATCAACTTCCACATCAGGGACCGTCTTCACTTCCTCGTTACAGCTTCCATCAGAGTTCAGACCCATCTCAAAGGAAAATCTGAACACAAAACCGCTATTAGGCAATGCAACGACAAGCGGATCTATCCCTAGTCCATCCCCACCTGTTCTGCCACCTACAACCGTTGCAAACCCGGTGCCTTTTGCAAATGCTGCAAAACCTTCCGATGCTGAATACACAGAGCTGTCTACCAGCAAATAGATTTTCCCTTTAAATCCAACATAATGATTAGGAGTTACTACATCAGCTATTTTTCTATAAGTTTTAAACATCTTTAAAGCTTCAGCTGGCAGATTGGGCAGTTGCTCGTCTTTGATGCCGGAAATAGGTTGTTGCCCCTTTGTGATCTGACGTGCCTGCATAAAGGTCTCAGCATATCTGCCTCTTGTATAAAGTAAGTATGTATTGTATTCGATAGGTTTATTAATCAGCAGAGGAGCAATATGAACTCTCCAGTAATTACTGTTTCCTCCGCCATTTCCACGGATATCTAGAATTAATGTTTTATAATCTTTTACTTCTACCAGAAAATCATGAATTTCTGAACTGTCCATCTCCATAAATCTGCCGTCAAAGCTTCGCAGACCTAGATACGCTATTTGATCAGGCTCTAAAATGACCTTTTTTATATTTCCGGAAGTCTCTCCTGCTTGACTCCCTGCCGCACCACTATTCATATCGTTAACGATGTCATTAGAGTTTTGCTGCTCCGCTAAAGATTTCTGGTTATAACGTGCCAATACATTAGGCTGCTGAAACACGTTGATCCAAGGCTCATAACCAAAACCTAACTGAACATAGATATTTAGATACCAAGGGTATTCTTCCTTAGAAATAAAATTCGTATGCCCATTATTTAACCTGCTAAGGACGAATCTCATTCGTCTCAAAAATTCATCATCCGTCTTTGTGGCTGCAATTTTATTACGGTACTCTTCTTTATTTGCAAGCCAATCCTCTCCGTTCAGACGCTTATTCACCTCTAGGAAAGGATAATTCTCCTCAATAATCTTCCACATGTAATCAAAGTCTTCTAGTCTCTGCTTCACTGTCAATGGAGACACCGCTGCTTCAGGCAGTTTTTCCGCTACCTTTGAAGAGACTACCGGCGCATTCGGACTTGCCTGAACTTGCTCAGACTCCAATTGCTTTCTCCCTGGCAAATCTCCACTGTTACAACTAACCATTAACAGTATTGCAGTCGCAGATATAACCACCGACAATACAAACCTTGGTCTCACCTTAATCCCCCTTCTAATATTCCATATCACCGAATCCATTTTCAGGAATTTATTTAATAATCATATTTTTCTACTCCTCCTAATTCAAATATATTTATCACAATTATTTACATTGTATTTCTTAGAACAACAAAAAAAAGACCTCTTTCGAGGTCTGCACGGATAGTATTATAAATCTTTAGACATCGTAATGTCGGTTACGGTATATCCCATTTTTTTGTACAGTTCAAATGCACGATTGTTCTGACCGAAGACATGTAACCCGATTCTTGTGACGTTCATTTCACGAGCTTCTT
The DNA here is from genome assembly GCF_002264385.1 of Paenibacillus sp. VTT E-133280. Lineage (NCBI taxonomy): Bacteria > Bacillati > Bacillota > Bacilli > Caryophanales > Paenibacillaceae > Paenibacillus > Paenibacillus sp. VTT E-133280. The sequence goes on along the minus strand of NZ_NFUX01000032.1, from coordinate 14,777 downwards.
CATCAAGTGCGATCATAGCCTGCTTGCCATAACCTTTACTCTGATACGGTTCGAAAATGTAGAAATCATATATAAACGCCTCTCGCCCACCGCGGCCTTCACTTACATTAAACCAGATATATCCCACTTGGATATCACTACTTATTTCTACTATGGAGTATAGATAAGCGCCATCTGTATTTAACCCTTTGGGCAGAGATTGTGTTATTGCTTCTTCCGATAGCTTCATCGCGATTTCAGGATCCCAAGCGCCTGCTTTAATCTTGTCTTCAGCGTAGTCACGGGTAGCTTGACCCAAGAAAAATTGAAAGGCGGACTCATCCATATGAACCAATTTAATCATCTTCTTTTTTCACTTCCTCGCTTCTATATTTACCACATTCATTTATTTACGTATTAAACGGGGAGTCCCACGTAAAGTTGCTAAATCGGGAGCTCCGATACCGAACATTGCTATCTTAAGCTCCAGCTCTACCTGAGCCAGTGCAGCTTCTAGCGCCTCTTCGGAATCTACTGCTGGCCCTAACAGATTGCGTCCAAAACCTGCTAAATTAGCACCGAGAGCTAATGCCTTCGCCGCATCCACGCCATGCTTCAAGCCGCCGCTGCCAATTAAAGCCCCTTTCGGGGAGACAGCACGCACTTCTGCAATGCATTCTGCGGTTGGAGTACCCCAGTCCGCGAAAGCTTCAGCCGCTGCGCGCCGTATAGGGTCTCTACTCCGAAACTTCTCGACCTGACTCCATGATGTTCCACCCGCACCCGCTACATCAACAAAAGCTACCCCTGCATTATAAAGATGCGCTGCTGTATCACCGTCAATGCCCCAGCCGACTTCTTTTACACCTACAGGAACCTCAAGTGCACGGCATACGTTTGCTATCTGCGATAGTAAGGAGGCAAAGCCAGTATTCCCTTCCGGTTGAAAGACCTCTTGCAGACCATTGAGATGCAGGACAAGAAAATCTGCACCAGCAATATCCACAGCCCGGCGGCATTCCTCAATCCCGAAACCATAGGACAGCTGTACGGCGCCGATATTAGCGATAACCGGTATATCAGGTGCCTTGTCCCGCACATAAAAGGTTTCGGTTAGCTCAGAGCGCTCCACCGCCGCCCGCACAGAACCAACACCCAGCGCCCATCCACGACGCTGTGCTGCCTCTGCTAATCGGGCATTGATGGCTCCGGTAGCGGCACTTCCACCTGTCATCGAGCTGATCAGCAGCGGTGTACGCAGCTCACGTTCCAGAAAGGTAGTCTGCAAGGATATATCATCAAAATTCAGCTCTGGAAGAGCATTATGCCGAAATCGGTATTGTTCAAACCCCGTAGTCACACCGACGCCACCGACTTCTTCATTTAGACAAAGGCGTACATGTTCTATTTTGCGTTCACCTGTCCTTGATGCAGGCAATAAAGACTTCTTGTCCGAAACCTCTACAATTGGTAGGCCATTGTCATGATCCGCGCCAGACTGCCTATTCGCATCATATGGCACGGCCTCTTCTGGCGTATGATTCATGCTCCGTTCCTCCTATTCCTAAACTGTACTTATTATAACATATCCCTACAGTTGAATTTACAATATGAGGTCAATGAAAATACAGAGACTGCTTCATTTCTCCTCACTAAGTGTTAATAGGTTGGTAACATGCCGGCGCATATTAACTTAAAGAAATGCGCACTGTAATACTTTCAGGAGGATTTACTAATGAAATCAGATCACGAACAATCCGTTCAGCCTCAAATCATTCAAAATCAAACCCATTCTCCTGATCCAAAGAAATGCACCTCTTCACGACGCCGCAAAAGAGTGATATGGGCTTGCATCATTCTAATTCTCTGGTTAATCGGCGTCACGATATACCAGACACATAAACCTCTTCCCGCAGGGATTTCCTATGAAAGTCCTATATACAAAGTGAATAATGTATCCTTCTGGCATGACCTAACCTATCCAGACGGTACGGATACAGGTAAGCAGGAGAGTGAAATCCTCCCGAGAATGCTGCATATCATCGAGGAGTCAAGGGAGTTCTTAGTCATCGACCTGTTCCTGTTTAATGATTATACCCATAAAGATCAGTCATTCCCTCCAGTCAGTCGAATGCTGACAGATAGATTAATCTCACAAAAGCAAACCTATCCTGAAATGGAGATTGTCTTTATCACCGATGAGGTCAATACCAATTATAACTCAGCGTCCAACCATCTTCTGGAAGAAATGAAGGCCGTAGGGATCCGAGTCATCATGACCGATGTTAATGCGCTGCGAGATTCTACACCTGCCTATTCAGCCGTCTGGCGCACCTTCATTCAATGGTTCGGACAATCCGGTAAGGGCTTTATTCCCAATCTTATGGCCAGTGGCGGACCGGATATTACCGCTCGATCTTATCTGAAGCTGCTGAATGTGAAGGCGAACCATCGTAAAGTAATTGTCAGTGAGAACACTGCACTAATTTCCTCTGGAAATGTTCACGATGCCAGCGCCTACCACTCCAATATTGCTTTAGAGGTACAAGGTCCAATTATTGCTGATATTCTCCAGACCGAGCAAGCAGCAGCCAATCTTTCCGACGCAGGCCCTCTGCTGGTTCATAAGCCCAAATTCACCCAAGAAAAGAGCGTACCGTCAGCTGAACCCCTGGAGGTTCGCTATTTAACAGAAGGAAAGGTGTACAAGTATGCGCTGCAAGGCATCAGATCCGCCCAGAAGGGGGATACCGTATGGATGGGTATGTTCTATCTTGCTGATGATGCCATTCTGGATGCGTTGGTGGAGGCGACTTCACGCGGGGCTAAGGTAAACCTAATTCTGGATCCCAATCAGAACACCTTCGGGCGTGATAAAATCGGGATCCCTAACCGTCCAGTTGCCATGGACCTGAACAAGCGCACGAATGGCGAAATCTCTATTCGCTGGTACAATACAACCAAGGAGCAATATCATCCGAAGTTGCTCTTTATCGCCAAACAAACCGGCAGTTCCATCCTTCTTGGCGGCTCTACTAACTTTACCAAACGTAATCTGGATGACTACAATCTGGAGAATGATCTGTGGATTTCTATGAAGCGTGATCAGCCGCTGTTCACAGAAATGGAAGCCTATTTCAATCGGCTGTGGAATAATGAAGGCCATGTGTTCACTTTACCCTTTGAGGCCTATCAGAGCGATGTGACCTGGTTTAAGTACATCCTGTTCCGATTGCAGACCAACCTGGGCTTTACTACTTTTTAAGTGAGAAATATAAAACATAAAGTATAGGTACTAATCTTATACTTTCTTATATTTCAAAAAACCACCGTAGAGAAGGCTACACCCTCTACGGTGGTTTTTCTGTTATAAGGCTATAGCAGCGGAGACATTAGTCTGGCCGCAGATTCCAGCATACGTACCACCATGCGTTTATTCATAAAGGTCTCCTGCACAATCTGAGTGGTAGATAATAAATCCCGTTCAAAATCAGCAACGATTCGGGTAACACTCTCTGTTTGAAGCAATAGTGCGTTAACTTCAAAGTTAAGATGGAAGCTCCGCATGTCCATGTTTGCTGTACCAATAGTAGCTATTTCACCATCCACGATTAACAGCTTAGAGTGTATAAAGCCCTTCTCGTATTCATAAATCTTCACCCCAGCCTCCAGCAATGCCGGGAAATAAGAATGCGAAGCCAGAAACGGAATCCATTTATCCGGCTTAGCAGGGAATAATAATCGAACATCTAGACCAGATATAGCCGCTACACGTATCGCAGTCAGGATATCCTCGTCCGGAATGAAATAAGGGCTGGCAATCCAAACTGATTTCTCAGCTGAGGTGATCATGGAGAAAAATATATTTTTGAGTGCACGGCGTTCATTGTCCGGCCCACTCGCAATGATCTGTACAGCTCCGTCCCCTGTCATAAAGTGTAGCTGTGGTGTGAGATAATCCTGCTCCAATATTTTTTCACCTGTAGTATGCATCCAATCTTGCAAGAAGATGATTTGCATCGTCCGTACCGCTTCACCTCTAACTAACATATGGGTGTCACGCCAGAATCCATAAGTTTTACTACGGCTTAGATATTCATCCCCCACATTGAGTCCACCCATGAACCCGACATCACCGTCGATGACGACGATTTTTCGGTGATTCCGGTAATTGACCCGGCTAGAGAAAAAGGAGGTGGAATTACCGTACGAAGCCACCTGTACTCCAGCGTCAACTAACTCCTTCAAAAAGGCTCTGGAGAGTTGAAAGCTACCTACAGCATCATACATAAATCGGACAGACACTCCCGCACGCGCCTTCGCGATCAGAATCTGTTGAATACGCGTTCCAATGTGATCTGCACGGAAGATGTAATACTCCATATGTATATGGTGCTTCGCTTGTCTCAGCTCTAGCAGTAATGTCCCAAACGTCTCCTCACCATTGGTTAGGATACGCGTCTCTGAAGCAAAGGAAATAGGAGTACGTGCTAGAGTCTTGGATAATAATAGTAGTTTTTGACGCGAGGGGTCAAAGACCGACCAATCTTGATGCGTACGCAAAGCGTCATTCTCAATTCGCTCATAAGCCATAAGATCTCTTTGTGCTTTTTTATCATATTTACGACGTTTAAACACATTCTGACCAAATAGAAAATAGAAGACCAGTCCGAGCACCGGGATCAACGCAAGCAAAAGAATCCAAGACATCGTAGTGGAAGGATTACGGTTCTCCATAAAAATAGCCAAGCTAATCGAAATGACGGTCAGTGTGGAGAAAATACTAATAATCGTTCCTGCAGTACTCCCAAAAATACCAAAACCAAAATAATAAAATGCTATAAATGCCCCAATGATAATTATAGATTGAAGTCCTCTTCTCATATTGTACCTACCTTCTTATTCATACAAACAACACTGAAATGACACATTTATATATTACATGAAGAACCTATTTCTTCCTAGCTAATTACTATGTAAAAATCTATTTACAACAAAACTGTAACCCTTCTGTGGTGAAATTTGTAATGACAGGATGGATCGAATATAATTATTTTGACCGATTAGTCAATTATAGAACTGAGTAGTCAGAAAGGAGGTTATTCCCCAATGAGTGATAAAACGATGGACAAGCAGGAACAGATTATTAAGATCGCCATGCAATTATTCGCTGTGAAAGGCTCGTCCTCCACGTCTATGCAAGAGATCGCCGAATTATGCGGAATTTCGAAGGGAAGCTTGTATCTAGTATTCAAATCAAAAGAGGAGCTGGAACGCAGCATTTTTCTCTATTGTTACCGAATGATTCGTGATCCCTTATTACGTGAAGAACAAGAAACCCAAAGAACACCGCGTGAGAAGCTTAGGAATCAAATAGAAATTCTACTGAGTCATGTGTACGAATTACGTGAGTTCTTGCAGCGTCAGATCCAGGAGGTTGCCGGAAAAGGGTTTGATACTGAAGTACCGGAATGGCTGCGCAGAAACAATGCTTCCTTCTTGCGCTGGTTTCAGGTGAAGATGGAGACCCTTTATGGAAAAGAGATCGTTCCCTATACCGGAGATTTATGTATTGTAGGTCATGGACTAATCAAATCGTATATTGCGGTTATTTTTCGTCAGGACACCCATTTGTCCCTTGCTGTTATGGCTGATCATCTAATGAATCTATTGGATATTATTGTAGCTGGTCTTCTTACAAGTAAGCAGGCTCCACTCATCAACTCGACTATTTTAGCAAGCTGGATGGAAGAGAATGAGGAGAGTAAGCGAAAAAACCCACTACAGATCATTAAGGACATGAAGACTCTGGTCAGTAAATTAGATAGTATTGTTCCCGAAGAGTCAGCCGATTTACTGGAATCACTCAACATTCTAGAAGGCGAGGTTCTCTTACCACACCCACGCAAAGCAATCATACAGGGGATGTTGTCCAACCTCCAATCCTGCTCAGAGCTCACTACACCATTGAAAGAATTGAGGAAGCTGGTTACCTCTTTTTCAAATCATTCATGCGTATTTCGTTAATTGCTCTATAAAGAGTTCGTGAGAGAGAAGAAAATGGATAGTGAGTATTATAAATTTTCAAAATGGCGCCCTATTTCGTAAAGATAAGGCCCGAGAGGAGCAGAAACAAAACTTATGAAAAGCTTAATTAATTTCTCGCTCAGAAATAAATTTGCCATTTGGCTTCTGACGATAATTATTGTATTTGCCGGTTTGTACAGCGGACTGACAATGAAGCAAGAAACCCTACCTAATATTAGTATACCCTATCTTAGCGTAACAACCATCTATCCGGGGGCTGCACCAGAAGGCGTTGTTAATGATGTCAGCAAACCATTAGAGCAAAAACTGCGCAATGTGGATGGCGTAAAGACAATCACCTCCACTTCTCTGGAGAATGCCTCCAGTATTCAAATTGAGTTTGATTATGGAACGAATCTGGATAATGCTACAGCAGCAGTTCGCGAAGCGCTAAATGAGGTCTCATTGCCGGACAATGTGCAAAAGCCTTCCATTTCCCGGTTTAGCCTTAGCTCAATGCCTGTAGTCTCCCTTAGTTTATCGAATGGGGATTCAGAAGATCTCGAAGAACTAACCCGTATTGCCGAGAACGATATTCGCCCCGCCCTTGAAGATGTTGAGGGTGTTGCTTCTATTCAAATTTCTGGACAATACGTCAAAGAAGTTTCGCTTAAGTTCAATCAAGAGAAGCTCAAGGAATACGGACTGACAGAAGATACGGTTAAAGGGATTATTCAAGGCTCTTCCCTCCGCGTTCCACTAGGACTGTTCGAGATGGACAAAGCTCAAAAGGCAGTTGTCGTGGATGGCAACATCACCACCGTTGAGGATCTTAAAAATGTGACTATTCCAGTAATGCCAACTGGTGCTGCGAGTGCTGCTGGTGCTGGAGCTCCTGGAGCTGGCGCTGCCGGTGCAGGCGCTGCTGGCGGAGCTGCAAATATGGGCTTGCCGACCGTGAAGCTGGGAGAGCTTGCTACAATTGAGGTTGTTGGGAATTCTGAATCGATCTCCCGTACGAATGGTAAAGAATCGATCGGTATCCAGATTGTCAAAGCCAACGATGCCAACACTGTTGATGTCGTAAATGGTGTTAAGGACAAAACTGAAGAATTAAAAGCACAATATAAAGGCATTGACCTTACAGTTCTGCTTGACCAAGGTAAGCCGATTGAGGACTCCGTAAATACAATGTTGTCCAAAGCGGTATTTGGCGCCCTTTTCGCAGTCATTATCATTTTGGTCTTCCTGCGGAATATTCGTTCGACGATCATTTCTATCATCTCTATTCCTTTATCATTGCTGATCGCAGTGTTATGTCTGCGTCAAATGGACATTACGCTTAATATGATGACCCTTGGTGCGATGACCGTTGCCATCGGACGGGTAGTCGATGACTCGATTGTAGTCATAGAGAACATATACCGGCGACTCTCCTTATCTGGGGAGAAGCTAAAAGGCCGGGAATTAATCAGTGCAGCCACACGTGAAATGTTCGTACCAATCATGTCCTCTACAATTGTAACCATCGCAGTGTTCTTACCGCTTGCTTTAGTAAGTGGCATGGTTGGAGAGCTGTTCTTGCCTTTCGCCTTAACCATGGTCTTCGCCCTGCTCGCTTCATTGGTAGTTGCGATTACCCTAGTTCCTGCAATGGCGCACTCCCTGTTCCGGAACGGATTGAAAGGTAAGAAGACGCATAGTGAGAAACCAGACAGAATGTCTGCCGGTTACCAAAAGATTCTGAACTGGTGTCTTTCCCATAAACTCGTTACGTTCGGAGTAGCCGTTCTGCTCCTTGCGGGCAGCTTGTTCCTGATCAAGCCTATCGGCGTTAGCTTTATGCCTTCCCAAGAGGATAAAACGGTTATGCTAACCTACTCACCGAAGGCTGGGCAAAGAACTGAAGAAGTCCAAGAGCAAGGTCTGAAAGCAGAGAAATATATTTTAGCGCAACAGCATGTAGATAAAATGCAATATTCCATCGGCGGCGGCGGCCCTATGGGTATGGGCGGATCGAGCAATTCGGGACTTTTCTTCATCGTTTATGATAGCAAAACTCCTGATTTCGAATCCGTGAAAGAGAAGTTGATCGAGGGCTTAACCGCAGAAGTCCCAGATGGTGTGTGGGGCGATATGTCTGCGATGATGAGCGGAGGTATGGGTGGAAGCTCACTAACCGTGAATGTATTCGGAGATGATTTAGATCAAATCAAGCCAGTCGCAGATGAGATCGCCAAAATCGTGCAGGCTGATACCACTAATTTCAAAGATGGAGAAACAAGTCTCAAAGAAGCTTACGATCAATATACGATTGTAGCGGACCAAGAAAAGCTTAGCTCCCTTGGACTTACAGCGGGACAAATTGCGATGAAGCTTGCTCCTGCAGGTACACGTCCAGTACTCACAGAAGTAGAAATGGACGGCAAGAACTACAAAGTCTATATCGAAACTGATAAAGAAACGTATAAGAGCATTAAAGAAATGGAAGAAGCTACATTGACTTCCCCACTAGGCATCTCCGTGCCAATCGGGCAAGTCGCTAAAATTGAAAATGGGTCTTCCCCAGACTCGATTACTCGGATGGACGGTAAAATGAAGGTGGATGTCACTGCCGAGATTATTTCAAGTGACGTCAACAGTGCTTCTAACCTCGTGAAGGAAAAAGTAGATGCTATGGACTTACCTGACGGCGTAACAGTTAGCTTCGGTGGTGTAACCGAGCAGATCAATGACACATTTGGTCAATTAGGTATCGCTATGGCGGCTGCTATTGCCATCGTTTACTTCGTGCTTGTGGTTACATTTGGCGGTGGATTAGCTCCATTTGCTATCCTGTTCTCACTTCCTTTCACCATTATCGGGGTACTAGTGGCTCTTCTAATCGCTGGAGAAACCTTAAACGTCTCCTCCCTCATGGGTGCGCTGATGTTGATTGGTATCGTAGTCACGAATGCCATTGTCCTCATCGACCGCGTTATTCATAAGGAAAAAGAAGGAATGACCACACGTCAAGCCTTGCTTGAAGCAGGCGGCACACGTTTACGTCCAATCCTGATGACTGCACTTGCAACGATTGGCGCATTGCTGCCACTGGTTACAGGACTTGAAAACAGTGCAGGTATCATCTCCAAAGGACTAGGCGTTACTGTTATCGGCGGTTTGATCAGCTCCACGCTACTGACACTTGTAGTAGTACCAGTCGTGTATGAGTTCCTGATGAAATTCCGCAGTAAAAAGGTAATTGACTAGAACACTTGATGCATATCAAGTAAACATGAAGAAGCTGTCTCCAAAGTAGTGAATACTACTTAGGGGACAGCTTCTTTTTTACTTGGACCTTCATTTAAATCGCTATTTACACTTCCACAGCAAGGAAAACCCGACCTAATTTATAGGCCGGGCTCTGTATTATAGTGTTCTTATAGCATTGCTGTTGCACTGCTCTCTAGTGAAGCTCTCCAGGAACGCAGCATTTGTAGATCAAGGGGCAGAAATTCTGCGAGCATATGGGAAAGCCCCAGATACAACGGACTATCTGTTGCTGCATTCAATTTGTCGCAGAACTGTGGGGTCCATTGCAGTAAATGTTCTTCCAAAAAGGCTTCCTGAATATCAAGCAGCTCCATAGCACTTCTAATGGAAAAGCTATTATACAACATACGCTCATGCATTACTGCCATAAATTCCAGCTCAATAGCAATATGATCATCAGCTTCACCATTACATTTGTTAAAAACAATTCCTGCGGAAGTATACACATCAGCAAGCACGTTGCAGAAATCTTCAGAACGACCCAGAATAGCAGCTTCACGTAATTTAAAAGAGCTTACTGTCTGTTCGTGCATAAGCCGTTTATACTCCAGGCACTCTTTCTCGCATATCTTCAGGAGCTGGTTCGGTTCCTGACTCAGATAACGCTTCAGTTCCCGCCCGCCTTCCGTCATTTCTGCAGCAACACTCATCTTGCGATTGCGGCTCCACTGAGCCACAAGAGAGAGTGATGGTTTTCTACCCAAAAAATCCACTAAAAGCTGATATATTAATCCCCGACTTTCCAACCAATGGCTAAATGCCTCCGGCACGGCGAGCGATGGAACAGTTTGCATAGTCATTTTGCAAATCCTCCTCATTGGGTTTCCCGGTCACACACCGTCACATTACGATGTGAAGTTCCCGGTATCCTTTCTGTTTTCGCAAAAGTGAAAGAATAAAGTAATCCGCACCTAGATTATATCGGATATTTAAAACGCTTTCCGTGAGCATTCTATGACTAATCACATCATTTGTCGTACTTTTGTCACATTTTCGCAAGACTATTTCGGCTTCATCATTCTATTTAGTTTGTCCATAATTATGCAATAAAATCATAACCTTCCTTATTTAATTAGGGGGGGTGCTTAACACGTCCACTACTTTGCTCATTGACGTACCCCCAAGTGATCTTTAAAATTCTAAACAAGTATAACAGCCCTCATCTCCTCTTAAGGAGAGAAGCATTCACTATACCGACAATTGAAGGGAGCAACGCTATGGAGCCGCTGACGGACCCTTTTGGGCGTTTACACGATTACATCCGCATTTCGGTTACCGACCGCTGCAACCTGCGTTGCATTTATTGTATGCCAGCGGAAGGGATGGAATTCCAGCCACAGGACGAGATTCTGAGTTATGAGGAAATCACCGCAGTGGTGGATTCGCTAGCCCCTCTCGGGTTACGTAAAGTAAGGTTAACCGGTGGAGAACCTCTTGTACGCAAAGATCTCGAAAAGCTAGTGGCTATGATATCTGCCATTCCGGGGATCGACGATATTTCACTGACTACAAATGGATTAATGCTACCAGCTAAAGCAAAGTTGTTAAAACAAGCCGGACTAACACGTGTGAACATCAGCCTAGACTCATTACGGCAAGATCGCTTCGCTATGATTACACGCGGCGGTGAGGTCTCCAAGGTACTAAAGGGGATTGAGGCAGCACAAGCTGCTGGGCTGGCGCCGATCAAGCTTAACGTTGTACTAATGAAAGGGATTAATGATGACGAGATCAAGGATTTCATCTCCCTTACGCTGAACAGTCCACTAAATGTACGCTTTATTGAATATATGCCTATCGGAAGTGCTACTGATTCTTGGCGCCAATCCTATTTGCCGCTGGAGACCGTTATTGATGCCTGTACTGAAGCTGGATGGGAAACCGTGGAGGCAGAGATGCCCTCTGGCAATGGTCCCTCCCAGAATCGGCGGGTTATTGGAGCGCAAGGAACGTTCGGATTAATTCATCCCGTAAGCGATCACTTTTGCGATAACTGCAATCGTCTAAGACTAACTGCAGATGGCCATATCAAAGCTTGTCTGTATTGGGAAGACGAGTACAATGTCCGTCCCCTAATAAGCGATCCTGCAGCAGTGCAGGCCTTATTCCGCAAAGCTCTGGGTAACAAGCCGCATAACCACGAAATGGCATTAGCCTTGGAGAAAAAAGCACAAAGCCACACGCCGACGACTCGGCGTATGTCTCAAATCGGAGGTTAGTCTGTCTTATTAAAAACGCCGCTATCCCCAAAACAATTGGGAAAAGCGGCGTTTTTAATTAGAGATTAAAGGATGGCCTCGCCATCCATATATTATAGATACAGGGCCTCGAGCAGCTTGTAAATGGTCGCTGCTGCTTCCGCTCTTGTAGCATGGTTCTCAGGTCGGAACGTATGATCCTCGAATCCACCCAAAATACCAGCTTCAACACCCGCTTTTACAGATACCTGTGCCCATTGTGGAATGGAGGTAAGATCCGCGAAGTTCCCCTCTTTATCCGTTTGCTTATGGGCATTAGCCTTCAAAGCATTGGCGAGCATAACTGACATTTCAGCACGGGTAATTTTCTCCAAAGGCTCGAAGAACATTTTGCCATTTACCTCATATCCACGAAGGATTCCGGCATTTACCGCCGCTGCTACATCATTTGCAGCCCAAGATGGAATCGCACTTTGATCCGCGAATTTCATCGTGCTACCCATAGATTGCAAACCTAGCGCCCGTACAATCATAGACGCAAACTGTGTGCGGGTAACCTCCTCATTCGGACGGAAGGTATGATCCTCATACCCTTTCATAACACCCATTCCGATTAGACGGTCTGTAAATGTAGAAGACCAATGATTATTCAAATCAGTAATCGATGGAGCCTGATAATTAAATACAGCATATTTAGCGAACTGATTCACATTTGCAGTTATAATCCCAGCCGTTTGGCTTTGACCACCCACGTAAATCCATTTTTTAAGCTGTTCGTTATAATAGTAAATTGCCGCTTTATGACCTGATGTAATCTGAGCAGCATCGTAATTCAGAGACAATTCTACAGGTTTATTGAGCATGCCCGTCTTGCCGCTAGTAAGCTCAACGGCTACACTCACAGCCTGAAGATCGCCTTTAGCTGGTGTCTCACCAGTAGCAACAACCGAAAAGGAAATTTCGCTGTTACCAGACAACGCTCCAGCCGGAATCGTAAAGCTGCCCACGTCTTTAAGTGTGCCCGTTCCTCCCTGCTGTGCTTTTACCTCCAATTCCACACGCGGAGTTGTAGCGGGCTGCCCTGTAGGAGATGGCGTCGCGGTAGGAGCTGGAGTTGGAACTGGTCCGCTGCCTCCTCCGTTATTATTTCCCCCTCCACTGCCAGTGCCCGCGGTTACAACTACTGTGCGTACAACCTCAGTAGCCGCATTACCAGCCAAATCTGTGGCATTGTATTTCAGTTTATAGGTTCCTGGAGTCTGCACATCCACTGTTCCTGTCACCAGGATAGCCCCCGCAATCCCAACCTTGTCCGCAACCTCTGCGCCCGGGTCCTTGAAGCCATTCCCTTGGGTCAGATTCAGATGACTATCCCCCTTCAGGGTAATCACAGGTGCTGTACGATCGATATTCACAGCAATGGGCAGTGTAGTCGTATTTTCTAAAGAATCCGTTGCTTTAAATTGCAGTTGATGTTGGCCTTCTTCCGAAATCTCAACCACTTTCCCACTTTCATAGGGTAGGAAATTGCCGTTTACATCGTTCGCCAATTGAATGGATACATCCGCACCAGGAATATATACGCTAGCATACACGCTTACAGAAACACTCTGATTCGTCCAGTCACCACTTAAATAAGATTGTCCGTTCTCAGTCTTTAATGTGCTATGAAGGGCCAATGGGGTGATACGATCATCTCCGCTCAGCGTTACTTCAAAAGCCTTCGTTTCCGTAGCTAATCCCCGCTGGATTGTAGCTGTTAAGGTCAGCTTCGTATCCTTCTTAGGTTGGAAGGTGATTTTACCTGCATTCGTCATCAGGACCGGATTGGAGCTTTTCCACACAATACTTGTCCCGTGTTTGCCTTCTGTAGGCAACGTTAGATCAGAAGTTACTGCGCTTGTATCTCCTAGATCTAATTCAGTCATAGTATCATTAACTGCCTGCTGATCGGTGTACGACTCCACATCCACAAAAATCGGATTGGAATAAAACCACATATCACTATAATTACGGGCATTGATTTCTTCGAAACGAGTCAGGTTATCGAAAGTATTATTTTTTGGATCAATCTGCGGTTCGCCGTTAACCGTTTCTCCTGCAACATCAGTTCCCAGGTTAGTTCCTCTTAACCGGAAGTAACGATCCTTGTCCACTGCCTCTACCTTATACTTAATAACATTGTAGCCTTCGGAATCGGTAGTCCAGTCCTCGCTTGTGAAACGTTTCAACACTTGTGTTGAATCGTTAGTCGCTTTGGTGTAATCAGGTGTGCCTGGATCAACCTTGCCATGGACTTCACCGGAGATTAAATCTACATGATCTACCTTAACAGCGTCGCCATTATTATTTTGCTGTGGACTTTTGAAACGGATCGTAAGCTCTAGGTCGTCCCCTTGTTTTACGTCCAGTTCGCCGCCCATTTCTTCCTCTTGTCCATCTCCAGACACGTTAAACTCTAATGCGTTGATGAGATCCCCAAAAACAGAGAAGGATTTCCCTGACCGCATGCCATCTACGACAGCGTTAATATCGGAGCCATCCACCCAGGTATAGTTCTTGGAATATTCACCAGGCCAGTAACCGCTAGAAAATTGATCATTTTTTGTTTTGAAATGAAAGTCTGAGTTAGCAAAATTCCAAAATCTGCGTCCCTCACCCAGCAGTGCGTCCCACATTCCTCCAAGCTGTGCAACTTTGACGTCTGTACCTCCGTAAGTCTCAGGCGTCTCTCCCCGATCACTCGCCATCTGATTGCCCAGCATACCTTCAAAGCCGAAGACAAGATTCGGATCGATATTGTTAAAATCACGGATATCCTCTATTTTAAGCTCCGAGCTTGTACCATTTTTTCTGGAGGGGTGATTGATCAGTACATAGCTATCTGGATAATGACTACTTAGCCATTTCATAGCTGTGCGAGTATCTTCTTTTGTAGAAAAAGATCTCTTATCTGCCGTACTCCACTTAGCCACATCTGCCGGATCAAACATACTTACATCCCGATTAGTAAATAAATATTCAAATTGATTAATAGCCTTCAAAGCTTCTGCAGACCCTGGATGATCTGTAACAATCCCAACCGCAGCATGATCATATTGGGGCATATCCCACTCAAAGCCAGAAAAAATGATTTTACCAGCGTATTTGCCTTCTGCTTGTAACTTCTTAATTTTCTCATTCTGATAATCTATAATGCCTTGAGACATCGGAATGGAGCCGCCGGGCAGATTCACCCCTTCGTCATCCCGGTCAGAT